>SHAT01000074.1 GCA_004213175.1 Pseudomonadota bacterium
CCGTTATTCTCTTCCTTTAAAAGAACCTCTTCGGATGCTTGGACAAGTTTTAAACAAACGCGAAGGACTTATCCTGCGTTTATCTGAAATACCCTCTAGAAATTCCAAAGTAAAAATATTTGGAGAAGGAGAAATTGCTCCTTTCCCCAGTTTGCATTCCGAATCTCTCTTACAGGCAGAAAATCAAATCATGGAATATCTTTGCAGTAATTCCAAGCCAAAACATAGTTCAGAGTTTTTTTTTGGATCTGTTCGTTTTGGACTGGATATGGCTTTTAGGACTTTAACTCAAAGTTTTCACGAATCAACAGAGCGGAATTACATGACCGCGGGAAACGAGATTTCTAAAAAGAATATTACTGTCAATGGTCTGACATCAGCCTCTGGCAAGAAACTAGAACTTGAATGTGAAAACCTCCAAAATATCGGTTTTAAGACCATTAAAATTAAGGTTGGTAGGCAGACAGTAGAGGAAGATATCGAAAGAGTGAGAACTGCATGTAAAATATTGGATGACGATGTTTCTTTGCGCCTTGACGCAAACCGTTCATGGAAATGGGGAGAAGCTCTTGAATTTGCCCATGCTTTGAAGGAATTTAGTATTGAATACTGCGAAGAACCACTGCGTGAATTTCAAAAACTCGAAGAACTTCATCTACAAACCGGAATTCCACTCGCTCTGGACGAAACTCTTTGGAACAATCCAAATCCACATTTTTTGCCAAAAATAGGTGTACAGTGCTTGGTTATAAAACCGGGAATTATCGGGACATGGGAGAGCACAAAATTTTGGTCAGATTACGCCGAAAAAAATAAAATTAAACTAGTCTTGAGCAGTTCTTTTGAAAGTGGTCTCGGCTTGCACTGGATTGCGGTCATGGCTGAAAAAATGTCTCTAAAACAAACTGCTCTAGGACTTGACACCATAAAATACTTCGAGCATGATTTAATTGATCCACCTTTCAGAGTTATTAATGGTAGTTATTCCTTTCCATCTCAGCATCCTATAGCTGATACGAAATATCTACACAAAATTTCAGAAGGAAATTCAAAATTAGAAACGGGAACTTATGTTTGAAGTTAAACCGCATATACTGAAGCAAGTCTTGGAGCACTTTGCAGATGAGCAGTTTTTAATCAGTGAATCACAAGATTGGACTTTTTCAGCTTTTTTTGAGGAAGCTATTCTTTTCAGTAATTCAATAAATATTAGACCTCAAGAGCATGTCGCACTTTGCTCTGCAAATCCTGAATATTTACTTAAAGCGATGTTTGCCTTGTGGCTTAAAGGTGCTGTTGTAGTACCCTTAAATCCAAAATTTACTGAAAATCAGAAACAAAAATTACTAAAGAAAACAAGAAGCACTTTTTTGGAGCAACTTGAATTAAATAGGGTTTCTTCAGAGCAGAAACCAGACTACAATACCCTAAAGTCAATCAATACTGATGCATGGGCTAGCATCATTTTCACTTCAGGGAGTACTGGTTTCCCGAAAGCAGTGGTCCACTCACTGGCCAACCATTTTTACAGTGCACTTGGAGCAAATCAGGTGATGTCATTAAATCCTGGTGACCGTTGGATGATGTCTCTGCCTCTATATCATGTGGGTGGTTTAGCAATTTTTTTTCGAACTCTTCTTTCAGGAGCTACCTTGGTAGTTCCTTGCGAAAAACTAACTTTGGCGGAGTCGCTGGTAGACAATAAAATCTCTCATCTTTCACTGGTACCTACTCAACTCTACAGGCTTTTGCAGTCAAGTGACGGAATAGATTCATTACTTCATTTAAAACTCATTTTACTTGGAGGATCGGCTATCCCAGTGACTTTACTTGATCAATCCCTGGAACTCGGTCTAAATATAAAAACGACATATGGTTCTACAGAAATGGCATCTCAGGTTGCTACTGGGAAAAAAGATTCCTACCAGATTTTGCCTTTTCGTGAAGTCCGGATATCTTCTGAAAACGATGCATGCCCTGAAATTGAAGTGCGAGGTAAAACCCGGTTTTTAGGTTATCTTGATGAGTTGGTTTTGAATCAGCCTTTTGATAAAAACGGTTGGTTCAAAACCGGAGATTTAGGAACCTTGAATGATAAACCCGTAGGGGATAATGACTTTCAACATAAAAAGAAAAACGAGGAATCTCAAAAATTATTAAAGAATCCGAGTGATATTTACAATATCCTAACTGTATTAGGAAGAAAAGACAGCATGTTCATTTCTGGTGGTGAAAATATTGATCCCGAGGAAATTGAACGCGTAATGTATGAAAGCGGAATGCTCGATGAGGCCATCGTAGTGCCTGTGAAAGATGTTGAATTTGGTAAAAGACCTGTTGCTTTTGTGCAGTATAAAAAATCTGCAAATGAAACTGAGCTAGTTCAATTTTTGAAACAACAACTTATCAGTTTCAAAGTTCCGGACTTGCTATTGCCGTGGCCGGAAGAAACGGAACCTGGATTGAAACCAAGACGGGAAAAACTTTCTCATCAAGCACAGAGACAATTCGACCTCAAGGAAAAAAATATCTTGGCAGAAAGGAATATCAACTCTCCTGATTTTGATCAATTTCTGAAAAAGTATAAACTGGGTTGGAAACGTATTGCAATTAATGATGGGCGACAATTATTTAAGTTGGTTGATCAAAGAGAAAACCACGCAGAAAAATGCATTTACATACGGGCGAATACACGCAAAGAAGTTATGGCATGGCTACTCGCAGATGAAAATAGAATATTGCATGAAACTAAAAATGGGAGCAGCCAACTCATAAATTGGATTCCGATAGAAGAAAAGAACCGTGGTTTGATTAATGAAAGTTTTGAAATTATCCGACTACTTGAAGAGGATCTTCCAGAAATAGAATTGTCTCTCTATGATGCAAGAGATCGTGGCAACTTTAATCCATTCATATTTGATCCTCAAAGAAAGATAGAAATACCTGAAGAAAAAACGACCAGTTTTTCATGTCCAAGTATAAGCCAGAGTTACTTGATGAATGAATTTCATCAAGGTTGGGATTGGGAATTTCCAGAAGCAGTCTTTCAATCAGGAGTGAAACTCGTTGAATTCAAAAGAATGTATTTGCTGCGCTGTCTATACAGGAGATCTGGATCTACAAAGAATTTTTTAGGCTGGAAAGTTCAGTTGCTAAAAGACTTTACAAGTGCTGAAAAAGTAGAAAATCCTTTTTGGGATTTGAGCCGAAAAGAAGAGAAATTGTTAGAAAACGTATTAAAAAAAGCAGGCTTTTTTAGTAGAGATGAATATCTGCATTCAAATACAGCTGAAAAAGAGCGGAAACGTCGCTTCGAATTTCAGAAAGAAATTGAAAAATTATATATTTAAATCAGATAGGGATTTAATCGCTGTCCTGAAAAAAAGCATAATTTTAAATGTTTAAGCTTGACATGTACATCAAAAAATTAAAGACTTGACAACCTTAAAACAAGGAACCATTCCAAATTACTGGAGTGGAATATTAGATAACGTGTTCAAAAGGAGATACAAAATGAGAGCACTTGAAAAGATTGCACTGACGCTAATTGCTGTCGGCGCCTTAGCGTTCACGGCAACTGCCGGGACACTCGAAGATGTGAAGTCTCGCGGAGAACTTCGCTGTGTAGTAAGTACAGGGATTGCTGGTTTTGCTTACCCTGATTCAGATGGAACATGGAAAGGTTTCGATGTTGATTTCTGTCGTGCAACAGCAGCAGCAGTGTTGGGAGACTCCAATGCTATTAAAGCTGTTACCTCAACAGGTAAAACGCGTTTCACCAAGCTTAATTCTGGTGAAGGTGACGTATTGTGGCGAAACACGACCATTACTTTTTCGCGTGATGTTGGTGTAAAACTTACTTTTGTTGGTGTGAACTATTATGACGGTCAGGGTTTCATGGTCAACAAAAGTCTTGGTGTGAAAAGCGCAAAAGAACTAGACGGTGCTTCAGTTTGTATTCAAACTGGAACAACAACTGAGTTGAACCTAGCAGACTTCTTCCGTGCAAATAACATGAGCTACGAAGCAGTTACCATTGAGAAAAACTCAGAAGCGCGCGCTGCCTATTTGTCCGGCCGTTGTGACATTTACACAACTGACGCTTCCGGATTGGCTGCAACACGTTCCACCTTTCCTAATCCAGGAAACCACATGATTTTGCCGGAAATTATTTCCAAAGAGCCACTTGGACCAGCAACTCGTCAAGGTGATGATCAGTGGGCTGACATTGTCAGATGGGTTTACAATGCTACTGTAACAGCTGAAGAATTAGGAGTAACGTCCTCAAACGTGGACAGCATGAAGGGGTCCAACAACCCTGAAATCCTGAGACTTCTTGGTGTTGAAGGTAGTCAGGGCGAAGAGCTTGGCTTGAGCAAAGACTGGGCATACCAGGTCATCAAGCAAATAGGGAACTATTCAGAAATCTTTGAGCGCAATATCGGTACAAATACACCGATTGGATTAGCTCGAGGTTTGAATGCCCTTTGGACTCAAGGAGGACTTCAATATTCTCCACCATTCCGTTAATCATCGTTTAACAACTTTGATATTGTAAGCGCACATGTTCTTTTTAAAAGGACTGTGCGCTTTTTCATTAAAAGAAAGCCATTCTACTTTTAAGTAGACGGATAGTTACTCAATATGTCCACACCATCAGCAAAAGAGAATAAACCTTTGCTCTTGATTCGTTTATGGCGTAACCAAGAGTACCGCTCAATAACTATTCAAATTATAACCATGGTAGTTTTGTTCACTATCCTGGGAATGATCGGAAACAACGTTGCAACAAATCTGGAAAAAGCAGGGAAAGAATTCAGCTTCGGTTTTTTAAACTATCCTGCAGGATACGATATAACGTTCCAGCCATTCATCTCTTATTCTCCTACAGATACACATACTCGTGCAGGTTTAGTTGGATTACTGAATACCCTTTTAGTTGCCTTTTCAGGAGTCATAATAGCTTCAATATTGGGCTTTACCATGGGAATTTTGAGGCTTTCGAGCAACTGGTTGATAAACAAGATTGTATATGTTTTCCTTGAATTCACACGTAATGTCCCTGTTCTTCTGCATATTCTGTTTGTTTATGGTATATTCCTCTACACACTTCCAGTTCCAAAAAAAGCAATCAATATTTCAGATACAGTTTTTTTATCTAACCGAGGATTTTATACTCCCGCACCTGTTTTTGAGGATGGATTTGGGTATGTCTTAATATCGATTATGGCAGCTATTTTAATTGTGTTTTTTTTCAAACGCTGGGCTAGAAAGGTTCAAGACACTACCGGTAGAATATATCCTGTTTTTTATATTTCATTTGCCATCTTGATTTTTTTACCGCTCTTTACATTTTTCGTAGCAGGATCACCATTATCTATAGATATGCCAGCACTTAAAGGTTTTAACTTCAAAGGCGGAACTTCTATTAAGCCTGAATATATTGCTCTTACATTCGCGCTTTCCTACTACACAGCATGTTTTATTGCGGAAATTGTACGCGGAGGAATTCTGGCCATATCTAAAGGACAAACTGAAGCCTCACATGGACTAGGCTTAAAGCCAAACAGGACTTTACAGTTGGTCGTAGTTCCACAAGCTTTGCGTGTGATAATTCCCCCATTATGTAGTCAGTATCTTAATCTTACAAAGAATTCTTCCCTTGCAATTGCAATCGGATACATGGATGTAGTTGCTACCATAGGCGGAATAACCCTTATGCAAACAGGCAAGGAGATGGAGACAATGATCGTTTTGCTTATAACCTACTTGTTTTTTTCATTAGTTATTTCAGCATTTATGAACTGGTTCAACCGTAAAATGGCTTTGGTAGAACGATAAATCAAATAATTTATGAATAGTTCATTAGAAAAAGGATATGTTCCGGGGAAACACCCCAATCTGCCCCCTCCCGTTAAAACGACTGGGATAATGGCATGGGCTAAGCAAAACCTTTTTTCATCCCCCATGAATATAGTTTTGACACTACTATCTGTATGGTTTTTGTGGACAATAATTCCACCTTTTTTTGAATGGGCAGCATTTAATTCCATCTGGACTGCAGGAAACCGGCAGGAGTGTTGGGACCAAATGTCATCTCCAGGAGCAGGCGCATGCTGGGCATTCATTGAAAACCGTTTGTCTCTTTTCACCTATGGATTTTATCCAACACACTTGCAGTGGCGAGTCAATTTGTCTTTTATAATGTTCGTTCTTGCTTTAATTCCAGTTCTATATGAAAAGATGCCGTATAGAAAATATGGGTTAATTTATTCATCAATTTTTCCTTTCATCGCCGGATGGTTGCTTGTAGGGGGATTTGGTCTTGAGAAGGTGGACACGGATCAATTTGGTGGAATTATGCTCACTTTAATTTTAGGAGTAACTGGAATTTCATTTTCTCTTCCTATTGGCATTATCTTAGCCCTAGGGAGACAATCAAAGATGCCCGTATTGCGCATTTTGTGTGTACTCTTCATCGAATTTATTCGTGGAGTTCCCCTTATTACTTTGCTTTTTGTGGCTTCAACAATGCTTAATTATTTTCTGCCGCCGGGTACCGTTTTTGATTTATTGTTAAGAGTACTTATAATGGTGACCTTGTTTGCTTCAGCTTATATTGCTGAGGTTATTAGAGGGGGACTGCAGGCCATAAAAAAGGGACAGCATGAAGCAGGAGATTCACTAGGCCTTACATACTGGCAGGCTCATAGATTGATTATTCTGCCTCAGGCGTTGAAAATTTCAATACCAGGTATTGTTAACACTTTCATTGGTCTTTACAAAGACACGACCTTAGTACTGATTATTGGAATGCTGGATATGCTTGGGATAGGAGATGCATCTTTGGCAGATGCCCAGTGGGCCGGACTTGCAAATGAGATTTATATTTTTGTTGCCCTGTTTTTTTTCATAAGTTGCTTCGGCATGTCACGCTATTCTATATACCTGGAAAAGAAACTCCATACAGGATATTAAAACCAAAAACTTAAATTAAAATTTACTTATGTCTTCTGCAGAAAAAACTAAAACAAACGGATCAGAAATCATGATAACAATAGAATCCATGCACAAGTGGTTTGGTGATTTCCATGTCCTTAAGAATATAAACCTAGAAGTAAAACGAGGTGCAAAAATTGTGATCTGCGGACCTTCAGGATCTGGTAAATCTACGCTTATAAGATGTATTAACAGGCTAGAAGAACATCAGCAGGGAAGTATAGTTGTGGATGGAACAGAACTTACAAGTGATCTAAAAAACATTGAAATCGTTCGCTCAGAAGTAGGTATGGTATTTCAGCATTTTAACCTTTTTCCGCATCTGACTGCCCTTGAAAACTGTACTCTGGCTCCAATTTGGGTCAGGAAAACTCCTAAGGCAGAAGCAGAAGATAGTGCCATGGAATACCTAAAAAGGGTAAAAATACCAGAGCAGGCAAATAAATATCCGGGACAACTTTCAGGAGGACAACAGCAGCGTGTAGCAATAGCACGATCCTTATGCATGAATCCAAGAATCATGCTTTTTGATGAGCCTACTTCCGCCCTAGATCCGGAAATGATCAAGGAAGTCCTTGAGGTAATGACTGAATTAGCTGAAAGTGGTATGACTATGTTAGTAGTTACCCACGAAATGGGATTCGCAACTGCGGTTGCAGACAGTGTTATTTTTATGGATGAAGGGGAAATTATAGAAAGAAATGACCCACATAATTTTTTCAAAAATCCACAACATGAGCGTACAAAGCTCTTTTTGAGTCAGATTTTATAAACCTGTTTGGATATTGGATATGATTGGATCTAGTTCCGTTTCAGTCTTTCAGGGTTTTGCAGGGACTTCCTCTTAAGATTAACTATAGGACACAACTTCGTGAAGTGTTTGCATCAAAAACTGACACTTTTACTGGCGTTTTTAACGGTATTCATAATCGCTATTTCACATACCGTTCATGCCCGTCACAAGTGCCCAAAAGTTCCGGCACCTCCGGGAGTGATGGGAGTTTTAAGCAGTTCTACCCTCATACCTTCGGGCAGTACGATGGCTGCTGCACGCTCCTCTGAAACTTTTGGGTGTGACCTGGGACATCCCTCTGAAAATTTTTACAAACCTAAGAATAAACGTGTAACCTTATTTCTCAAAGATAATTTTATGCAGCTGAAACTGGAAAGTGCTCAGGGTCATGGGAAGCATCTGGTTGCAATGGCTAATCTAGCAGGATGTACCTCCAACGGTCATGCTTTTGCGAAACTACTCCGGAAAAATTATGTCCACGTTTTTGATGATAAATTATCGGATCTGTATATGGATACAAGCATAAAATTAGCATCTAAAACCAGTGAACGTATATTAAATTTAATTTCAAACTCTCCTTTACTTGCCTCACGTTGTGAATCCAGTTAAACTTTCTATACGAATTCTCTCAAAACCTACAAAAATCCTTCGTAATTACAAAATTACAACTGAATATTTTTTATGAATCAGACAATTGCCATTTCCGGTTTAGGGACTTCCGGAAAAATATTCGATAAACGATTAGGAACAAACCTAGTCGCTTCGGCTTTGATATGTGCAGGTTTTTGGTTTTCAGAACCTTGGAATGAAATCCTCTTGAACACCGGGCTGTTCTCTCTATCTGGTGCTGTAACAAACTGGCTCGCTATTTATATGCTCTTTGAGAGAGTCCCAGGTCTATATGGTTCAGGTGTCATTCCGCTCCATTTTGAAGCATTCAAGACGAGCATACACGATTTAATAATGCATCAATTTTTTAACCGCGAAAATGTTGAGCAGTTTTTTGCTGATTCGGAAAGATCAAAACTCTTTCCTGATTTTGAGCAAGTCCTTAAAAAGGTAAATTTAAACCCTGTCTTTGACTCTTTACTGGAGGTAATTGAAGGCTCCAGTTTTGGACCCATGTTATCCATGGTAGGAGGGTTACAGGCACTGGAACCTTTGCGGGAACCGTTTACAGAAAAACTAGGAATTTCTATACAAAAAATTTCCGAGACAGATGCTTTTAAAGAGGCAATTCTTGAACAACCTGAGGGCATGTCAGTGAGTGATGATATTTTAGCAAAAGTTGATTTAATAGTCAGTCGCCGTTTGGAAGAACTTACTCCAGAGTTGGTCAAGGATATTATTGAGCGCATGATTGAGGAACATCTAGGCTGGCTAGTTGTTTGGGGTGGAGTATTTGGCGGATTGATCGGCCTCTTTACCACTTTTATTTTTTAAAAAACTCCCAGTTTTGAAAGTCGACTAATAAATTCGTTTATAACAAACGCTTTAGAAGCAAAATCTAGATACACTTTAACATTTTTTTAGTATAACTAGATAATTTGGAAAAATTTGCGTTTAATCAATTGGTTTTCGGATTCATTGAAGTTTTCTAAAAGCACAAAACTTAAATTCAAAATAAAGAACTTAAACTATAAAACTTCCATGTGCAAAGAGAATTATTTTCAATTGTTGAAGGAAGTAATCGAGGAGCGGATTCCTTTTAACAAATTAATCGGCTTGAAAATAGAGAAGCTTGATTTGGAGAGTATCGGAATCCGCTTTAAAATGCGTCCGGAACTTGTAGGTAATTTCATGCGAGGGAATCTGCACGGCGGTGTAATTTCCACTGTGCTTGACCTAACCGGCGGAATGGTGGCCTGGGCAGGAATTATGAATAATACGAAAGAGCTTTCTTTCGAGGAAGTTACTGAAAGATTTGCTAAAATAGGCACAGTTGACTTACGTGTGGATTATCTACGTCCTGGATTAGGTAAATATTTTGTCTCGACAGGAAGTGCCTTGCGTACCGGGAATAAACTCTCGGTAGCCCGGATGGAACTGCACAACGATGAGGGGCTGCTGATTTCAGTTGGAACTGGCAGTTATGTTGTCGGTTGAGATTCTTATGTTTAATATTTCGGCCTGTTCGAAAATCTTAGTAGCTCCAATCTGTTATTACATCAATTGA
>SHAT01000075.1 GCA_004213175.1 Pseudomonadota bacterium
CCATTCCACCTTTTCCACCAGCGGAAGTGACTGGCACACAATGCTTTATAATTTCGTCTGTAAGTTCATGCACTTTTTCTACAACAACCGAACACTTGCCTTTTGCGGTAGTTTCTTCTTTGAGCAAACCCGGTGCTACAGTTAAAAAAAAAAGCTGATCTGCTCCTATCAGAGTTGCCAGATAAACTGCAAGTAAATCATTGTCACCAAAGTTAAGGTCCAATTCCTCTGTCGCCACAACATCGTTCTCATTAACAATCGGCACAATTTTATATTTGAGTAAATTCTCAAGAGTATTTCTAATGTTCAGATATGACTTGCGCAGACCAAAATCACCTCTCGTCAACAAAATTTGAGCAACAGTTATTTTATGTTCCCTAAAAGCATCCGCATAAATCTGAATCAGTCTTGCCTGACCAACTGAAGCCAGAATTTGATGTGAAGTCAGTGTGTTTCTTGATTCGTCTACAGAACAAAGTTCTCTACCCGCACCTACAGAACCGGAACTTACTACTAAAACCTCGTGTCCCCTGCTACGAATATTGGTTATCTGCCTGGCAAGTTCGGTGATCAGTTTATAATCTAGCTTACCATTTGATCGATGCAGAACATTTGTACCAATTTTGATGACAATTCTTTTAGGTTTCACTTTGAGGCTATTGGTAACAGATAGTCTAGTTTAGGGATAATTCGTGGGATATAAAAATAAGGAGCGCTTAATTACTCATCCAATAATACCATGTAACCATTAAGTATCGCAAGCTGGAGAATAATTTAAATAGAATCCCTAATTATTAAGTACATGAAAAATTGATATTTTGTCAAACAGCTTCAGTTAAGACCAGTTCAGTGATGGAAATCGGTAGCAGAGAAGTATTTTGGTTGGCAGTTTCCAAAGGGTTGTGAAATGGTGTGTTTCCAGATGAGAAATCAATGTGGAATCCTGATCTGCGTATATATACTCTTGTAAATTAAGATTTTTATACCACATAGTTTGTTTGAGGGGGCGCAAAATTCTCGCAAGATTCATACTTTTTTACAGATAGTAGAAGAGTTACGAAAAGTTTTGACTAATTATTTGCGCTCAGGGTTATAAATAATCCCCCCCAAATCAACATAAAGTTTTAGGACTTTCTGTCCTTCACTGCGCAGTAGCCCGGGAATAATTTTAATTCCTCTCCTCTCAAGCTGGGCATTATAATCTGGGGGTGTTGGCCCCTCATCAAAACCAGTAATGCTTTCTACATCTTCTGGCTCTGCGGAGGACAAGACCTCCTTAACTCCAGACCAGCAAACATTTCCTAAACACATCGCGCACATTTTTCCGCTTGTTACCAATCGGTGAGATGGAAAGTTAGGGGCTCCTAAATCAAAGTGAGATAGTTTTTTTTGCGCCAGCATTAGTGCCATCATTTCTCCATGAGCAGCAGAGCAGTTTTCTTGAACTACTACATTAACACCGACCGAAACAATTTGACCGGAATCAATTTCAAAAACTGCAGAACCAAAAGGACCTCCTGTTTTTTCTCGTATATTACGTTCAGTTAATGCGAGCACAAAACGCATTTGTTCTTCTTGTGTAGGAAGAACTTTTGGCTGTTCATTTAAAAATAATTCAACCCAGTCTGGCAGACTTAAATTTATCTGGTTCATGACATTTCAGGTAGAGGGTTACGAGGATGAATTTTCTGATAAAGTTTGTCGCGCTCATAAAGCAATTGAGCACTGATGCTGACCGCAATTTCCTTTGGATTATTTCCACCGAGTGAAAAACCAAGTGGACAAACGAGACGTTCTGTCACTACTTTTTTAAGACCTTCTTTTTTGAGTTCTTTTTGTAATGTGGCAGCTTTTGAACGACTGCCGATTACTCCTAAAAAAGGCTGTGTATTCCTCTCAAGAAATCGTTGAGCAACGTAAAAGTCGCTACGGTGTCCTTGAGTCATGATCAGCACAAAAGCTTTCTCAGTGGTGTTTTCAACTGTTTCCGGTAACGACTTAACACAAAATTTTTTTAGTTTTGGAGAATCAGGTAATCTATCTAGCCACTCCTGCCGTGTATCGAGACAGGTCAATTGACTTTCAAAAGTCAAGAGCAATGGTATCAGAGCCTGCGCAACATGTCCTGCACCATAAATAACAATTTCCCAGAAGTTGGTATTGAAACGTTCAAAAAACAATTTAACTGAACCACCGCAGCTCATACCTGCATCGCGGTTGAGATTCCACTGAACAAATTTAGTTTGTTCAGTTAGCTGATTATCTGCTAAAAAATCCAATGCAAAATCCAGTGCTTTTGCTTCAACTAGACCTCCACCTATAGTCCCAGAAATCAGGCCTTCGTTGGTAAGCAGCATTCTTCCCCCTTGCGCACGTGGGGTACTCCCTTTGACCTCTACTAAGGTAACCGCAACAAAAGGTATACCTGATTCCAAAAAAAACTGCATTTGTTTGAGATGTTTTTCCATCAAATTTTTTATGGCTTAAGCCGAAAATGTTTCAAAAAACAACCCGAAGCGTCGATTCATCAGTTGATATGGATTTTTCGGGTAAGGTATGTCTTTTATATATTTGACAGGCCCGTACTGTGAACTTATCCCTTTGTTTTTCATTGGTGAATTGAGTTTATTGTCCATCCACTGTTTAAATCTACGATTGTAACTTGTTGCATTCAAATTTTCCTTTGCAATTTCAAGTACTGATTCAATCGGCATCAGGACTGCTGCATCCTCTGCATTCATCTCCTGTAGAATATCAAACAGGTAAGTTCGAGCACACTGCTGGACTGGGATATTGATAGTTTTGGATTTTATTTTGCCTTCTCCTCCGATACACAAACCTTTTACTTTTGCATTTTCCGGCAACAAATTTGCCGAACGCAAAATCAATACATCGAGAAAATGACGCAGCCAGCTTTTGTCTCTGCTCTCATTTTCACTTAGATAAATTACGTGCCAATTTTCTGATTCGTCAGCATACCACCATTCTGTCTTTCCGTAAAACTTAGTCGTATTTTTTTTTGCGCCTGATTTACTGGAATTTTCATTACTGATACAGAGTGCAGGAAAAAACTTATGTGAGTTATTCAACCCGTCATAAAATGTTCCTTCCTGAATTGGACCTAAATGATATTGTCGAAGATTCTTCTTCAGGACAGACCAATCAATTTTAAGTACTGTGCAGATTTGTTTCTGCCATCTATTTAGAATTCTAAGGTGTCTTGACTGCATAGCTCTCCCGAAAATTCCGGATGGCATATTACCTTCCAGTTCCATCCGTTGTGCGTGTAAGCAATAGAGTTCCTCCCAGACTGGTTCCATTGAGGAGTGATGATTATTTTCTGGAAGCGTCAGTGCACAGTCCCATACTTTCCGAAGTAGAGACCATTCACTAAGGCGTTCAAGTAAAAAAGGTTCGTCTATTTTACCATCTCGTTCCCCCTCATCTTGGTTAAGGCCTAACAGATGACTTGCGGTTGACTGGAGAGGTGACTCGAGAAATTTTCTCAGGTGTGTAAAAGAAACCGGATTTAGATTACTTTTCGCACTATCTTCAGGAGCAAAATGGAGAAAATCATTTTCGTTTAAAATTTGTTTTACTTCTGGAGAAAAGCAATCTGGAGAGATCCGTTGAAATGCTATAGATTGGCCAGTACCGAGTAATTCATGATTAAGTAACTCGCGTGTTCGAAAAGCCCTTGCCTGCCTAAATGCTGCAGGGTCATAGTTTGGCAGTTGATGTTTATGGGCTAAGCTTTTGCTTTTGGTATCAGTTAATTCCGGGAAATAGCATAAAGAATAAGGTTTGAGCGGATGCTTGATGTGTTGAAAATTAGTCTTCAAATAACCCCTGTTGAGTTCTTCGACTAAAGTCTGGATGATTGAGGAAGGATTGATTTCATCATCAGTGCGGTCGTTGCGGGAAACGTAACTCAGCACCAGATGTTTTTTGGTGGAAACCAGAGTTTCCAAAAACATGTAGCGATCACGCTCGGTCACAGACACGTCACCTAAGCAGCGTTCACGAAAATTATGCCCTTCTACAGCAGGACTCAATTTTACAGGAATGTGTCGTAAGTCTAGTGTGTCGTGTTGGTAAGGTGTAGGAAACATACCTTCACCTAAACCTAATAAAAATACTGCTTTAAAAGGAATAGGCCTCATTGGTTGGAAAGATGAAACTGTAACGCCTTCTGCTAAATAATGGCCGCGTTGTAAAGTTGAAGACTGTATTTTTTGTTTGAAGAATTGGTGTATTGTGCTGAAACTGAAACTGCTTCCATATTCTTGAGCAAAATCCAGGTAACTCGCTGTTTGCACATTTCGTAGTAAGTTCTGGAAAGCTTCTTCGTCTGCCGGTTCAATCGGTTTTAGGTAGGTAGTGAATAATATTCGTAGGTATTCTCCCCACTCTTTCCCACTCATTTCCCATTTTGGCAGGTCACGTGTATCGGCAATTAATGAACGTAATACCAGCATGAAACGTGCTGCCTCTTCACTCCATTCATCAGGTAAATTAGCTGGAGCTATTTTTTTCCCTGCAATTGAAAACATCCCTGTCTCCGAATGAGTGGTCAACATATCAGCTAAAGTCAAACGCCGAAAAGCCTGTTCCCAGTGGTAGATATCCTGTTCTAAATGTAAATAACCCTGTCCTTCCTGAAACTCTTTGTCGACACCGTAAAATATATTTAGTTCATCAGCCCAGTCCAGCCACTGTTCAATTTGTAGGGCCTCTCCAAATTGGCTTCCTCCAGATGGGATTTTATCTTCAAATTTCCCCAAAAAACAAGGGTTTTTGATCAAAGCAAATATATCTCGCCGAGTGTATTCTGTAAAACATAAACTTAAAAGCGCCTCGGCAGCTTCTTCCAAACGTCCAGCACTGCCGCTGACTCCATCAATCAAGTGGTAAGGTAATTTGTAGATACTTTCAAAGACCTGTTCAATTTCATTCTGATATCGCTCCATGTCATGAACTATCACAGCACATTCATTGAAGCACAAATTTGAATCAAGCCTAATCCAGTCCCAAATTAAACTTGCCACAGCTTCAACCTCCCTGCGCGGATTTGCACAGGCCAAAATCATCAGGCTATCATCCTGATCCAGTTCGAGTGATTTGATTCGCCGTGGTTCCCTGAGCAAGATATCTTCCTGCAATTGGTTAAGAACATTTTTCTTCTGATTTTCCATCCCTTCAGTATTTTCTGGAGAAGAACCTGTTTTTTTGAACCATGGGTTAAAATTCCAGTCAGTCCATTGGTTCAGCAACCTAATATTTTCACGTCCAGGACGTCCCCAGGCTTTTAAAAATGGATTATCTTCCTCATTCTGCAATAATTCTCCGAGGGCAATTTCTTTTTCAGTTAGATACTTTTGCTTTTTAAAATGTTGTTTTTCTGCTGCTAAAGTTCTCATATTATATGCTTTTGATTCACCGAGACTTTGAACATCTTCCCAGAATTCCATACACGGATTAAGTGTATAAACATGAATATCACGAACAAACGAAAGTTGCTCGGTGAGAGCTTTTTGGTGAAACTGTGAGAGGTATGAAATACCAAAAACATGTAATGGATCTTTTTCAGGTTTGGTGTTTTCTATTGTCAGGCCCGTCTGATGATTTACCTTGTCCTGACAAATTCTGTAAATCTGGCTCAGGCTAAAAAGTTCAGGTTGAAAATCTTCTGTTAATGAACGACGTGCTTTGAGGTTGTAACGAGTTAAAATGCCTTCTTGACCAAAAAGTTCAGTCCAAAGAGCTCGTTGCCAACTTTCAACTCCAAGTAGATCTTGGTCAATTGCGTTTTGACCTGCCAGCCAGGAAGTCAAAAGTTCGTCGTATCTGGAAAATTCATACTCCATAAACAGGCGTGTTAGCCTGCCTGCGAACTGATATATTCGATGTTCGCGAGCTTGTTGATTTAAAAATGTTTGGGGTGTGAGATAACTACGTACCGGTAGCCAGAGGGGGTCAGATGATTCAAGCTTTTCCCTTAAAATACCTAGCAAAAGACATTGGATGGTTTCCGGTTTAAGTAAAGAATAGTGACGTTCACTCAGCTTTTTTTGGAGCCCCTCATTGATTGCTTTTTCGAGAGTAATGAAACGCAAGTTTGCGGCAATCCCACTGATTTGTGCTAGCTTAAGTGAAATCCATTTTTCTAGGCTGAAATTCGGCACCACAATTTCCGTAGTGTCGAACGGATCCCTTTTGTCAAGTTCATGCGCCAGCGGTACAATCAAGCTTTCCAGCTGGTTTGAATAATGAAGGCAGGGCATTTGTCAATGAACATTTGTCTCTGATCAATGTACAATGCTCAACGAGCATAGATCAATCGTAAGTCTAAAATCATGAAGAATCTGGTGTACTGAAAACCGGATCAATTACCTCTATAGATGCTGAGCTACGTAAGCGTTTTAATTCTTTACTGAGCAGAGCCTGTTGCATGTTCTGGAGTAGCTGCAATCTAACTTTATTTTTTTGTTCTAGTTTATTTTCTTCATTCAAACTGCGTTTTCTGAATAGAATCAGGTCAGCTCTGTTCCCATACAGACTTAGACCAAAACGCGAATTTTCATTCAAATGTAAACCGACTTTACGGAATTCCGTATTGTCACCTATGTTGGGTAGGAATCTTGTGTTTGCAGTAAATTCAAGCTTTTCAGTTTTGAGGCCATGTTTTTTAACAATATTCTTTAATGTTGTACCTGACTGAAGTTGATTTAATGAACTTTTGGCGTTTTCGATGGCAATTACTGTTGCTTTTTCCAAACGCACTGCCTTAGATACATCTTCTCTTGAATCTTCAAAAAGCCTAGTTTCTGGAATTTTTGTCTCACTGAGACGGTAAATTACATGCCCCAAAACCGGATTACGTTTCCAGACACCCATTTCACCCTCTTTACGGCTCATTAGCTCCGTCACAAGTGCGGCTGAAGAACCTAATCCAGGAATGACTTCAGTTCGGTCGAACCATTCTGTCTTAACAATCTCTCTGTTCAATTTTTGTGCTTCTTCCGTAAATACTTCACCAGCTAGACCCGCTAAACGGTCGAGTTCTTCTTCAAGCCGTTTTTCTGCTCTACTTTTGGCAAGTATGAGTGTGATTTCTTCACGCGAGTCATCCAGTGATTTTGTGATTTCGTCCTTACGTTCCTCTACTTTAATCAGATGCAGTCCAAATGGTGACTGAACTATTTCACTTACTTGTCCTAATTCAAGTGCAAAAGCTGCAGATTCAAAAGCAGGGACCATTTCACCAGGCTTAAACCAACCTAAATCACCACCTTCAGCAGAAGTTGCATCTTCGGAATGTTTTTTTGCCAGTTCCTCGAATGAAGATCCTTCCTTTATTTTTGCCAACAATTTGTTGAGCTTTTCACGTTTCTTCTCTTGTTCTAATTCAGGAGCGTCCTGAACGATTTTGACTAGTATGTGCCGTGCTTTAACTTCCGGTGGGGTAACATAATTTTCAGCATATTTTTTGTAATAACGACGTACTTCACGTTCACGAACTTTTACATTGTCCTGAAAGTAGTCTCCCGAAATTGTGAAATACTCCATACGGAACTGGTTTAGTGTTTGAAAATCCTGAGGATTATCCTTAAAGTGTCTTCTGAGTTCCACCTCCTCTACAGCTGTTTTTTCAACAAAAACCTGAGGATCAAAATAAACATAATCTACCTCAATTTTCTCAAATTCTCTTCGGAAAGCTTGTTCTACTTCGTTGTCGTTTATCACCAGTCCAGTACCGAGAAACTGTTGTTTTTTGGTCAGTAGAATGTCTGATCTCAAAGAATCTTCATATTCATAACGAACGATCCGGTTTTGACTTAAAACCGTTTCATAAGTATTATAGTCAAACTGACCGTTTTGTTGAAAATAAGGCTGCTTACTGATAAAATCTTGAAGTTCTAAATCAGTCGCCGCAAGATTAAGGTCCTCTGCGTCAGTCAAAAGCAGATAACGATCGACCAGTTGATTGAAGACCTGCTGCCTTAAATTAAGCTGTTCTGCAAATTTGTCTGCATTTTCTCCAAACTGCTGTTGCAAAGCACGCAGACGGTTTTGATATGCTTCACGGTACTCCTTGAGCAAAATTTCCTGGCCATTAACTTTCGCCACAACTTCTTTACGGTCACCAAAAAAACCACCCACTCCAAACGATAACACGAAGGTTACCGCAATGACTCCCATGAGAAGTTTGAAAAATAAGTTATTTGAATATTCTCTTAATTCCTGAATCATCTCAGTTCCGATATTGTTTTAAATTTATGATGCCTGCATTTTAGGCAATACATAACAAATTATTAGATTTTATTTTGGGCATTCTTGCAAGTTAAACTAGGCATAAGCGCTTTAAAAGTGCTAATTACTTCTTTTATTTTGCAAGACGTCTCTATCATTTTTAATTCGTTTTCAGGATGTTGTTATGTTAAAATAGGCGTACTCACTTCGATAAAAAAACAGATGCCAACAGGAAATACATCTACCGATTATAAAATAACAGCAATATCAGAGATTGCAGGGCAAGTCCGGAAATGGCGTAAAGAAGGTCAAAGCCTGGTTTTTACCAACGGTTGTTTTGATTTGCTACATGCTGGTCACATCAGATATTTGCAAACGGCGGCGGCATTTGCAGACATTTTTATCCTGGGTCTGAACTCTGATTCGTCTGTACGAAAACTAAAAGGGCTAAGCCGTCCAATAATGTCTCAGCCAGATCGTGCTTTATTACTAAGTGCGCTTGAAGCTATTGACTGCGTTGTGATTTTTGATGAAGAAACTCCGGCTCGTTTAATAGAAACTGTGCTTCCGGATGTTCTGGTTAAAGGGGGAGATTATATCGCGAAGGATATTGTAGGCTATGAAACTGTTACAAAAAATGGTGGAAGGGTGGAGGTAGTTAATTATATTGAAGGTAAATCAACCACGGGTATTGTCAATTTAATTTTGGAGAAAGCATGATCGTTGTTACAGGCGGGGCAGGATTTATTGGCAGTAATATTGTCAAAGGACTTAATGAGGCTGGAGAAGAAGATATAATTGTTGTCGATAATTTGAGTAATGCGGAAAAGCATCTCAACCTGAACAGTCTTTCCTTTGCAGATTATATTGATAAGGATGTTTTTTTGGAGAATCTCAGTAATTATCAAAACTTGAGTACGATTTTTCATCAGGGTGCCTGTTCTTCAACTACGGAACAGGATGGTAAATATATGATGTCCAACAATTACGAATACTCCAAAACCCTACTCAACTATAGTCTGGAAAACAAGATTGATTTCCTTTATGCCTCCAGTGCTTCAGTTTACGGCAGCGGTAAGGTTGGCTTCGATGAAAAGCGAGAAGCGGAATATCCATTGAATGTTTACGGTTTTTCCAAATTTGCCTTCGACAATTATGTGCGCCGTCTCATACCGGAAGCTAAAAGCCAGGTTTTGGGACTGCGTTACTTCAATGTTTATGGTCCCCAGGAAAATCATAAAGGTCGGATGGCCTCGGTTGCTTACCATCTATATCATCAATTGCAGGAAACAGGAAAGATGAGGCTCTTTGAAGGTAGTGGAAGTTTTAGGAGAGATTTCATTCATGTGGATGACACGGTGAAAATTAATTTACACTTTTTCGAGTCTAAAACCAGCGGTATTTTTAACGCCGGAACTGGAAAAGCCCGTAGTTTTGAGGAAATTGCCACAATTTTCCAAAGCCTCAGCGGAAGTGGTGAAATCGAAAGCATACCATTTCCTGAGGACTTGCGCGGTAAATATCAGGAGTTCACTGAAGCTGGACTTGAAAATTTGCGTGCTGCTGGATATAGACAAGAATTCATGTCGCTTGAAGAAGGCATACAACAATATTTTGCGAAACTTTCCAATACAGATGGACGATATATTTGAAATGTTTCAACAACCGTTTTTGGTTTGCTCAATAAAATAGTTAGTTT
>SHAT01000076.1 GCA_004213175.1 Pseudomonadota bacterium
CTTGCTGTGTAAGCGGGTACTCTTCCGGCTCTTCGAAATTTTTTGGTTCATTTTCGGGCTCTTCGAAATTTTTTGGTTCATTTTCGGGCTCTGCGGGATTTGTGCGAACCACTTTGAGGGCAATAGGTCCTTTTTTACCTGCTCCTACTTCAAACTCGACACGATCGCCGAGGTTAAGAAAACGAAACCCTGCTTGTCTTATCTCAGACTGATGTACAAAAAGATCTTCCCCATTGTCCTGTTCGATGAAACCAAAGCCTTTGTTTGGGCTAAACCATTTTACTGTTCCGTCTTTTCGAACACCAGTTTTATAAGTGTAGGTTTTTTTTGTCTGAAGGACAAAGCTGAGCACTAATGAGGCTACAGAAAAAGTTGCTAAAAAAATGGCGATGTTTCCATTTATTACAAAATTGTTTGATATCTTTTCCCAAAGAGTATATAGCAGCCCCAACATCACAGTTGATTGAGCCGCAATGATTAGCAGCAAAGATTTGTTGTTCATTTTTTTTTAATTGTTTCATTTGTTTATTTATGAATATTCCTATGGAATTTTTTGTTTGTGTTTTGTTATAAGCAGTAAAATTGTTTAGCCGTTTTGTTCTGCAAGCCAGCGTTCTGCGTCAATGGCTGCCATGCATCCTGTACCGGCAGCCGTAACGGCTTGTCGGTATACATGATCCTGGACATCTCCTGAAGCAAATACTCCTTCGACTGAGGTATATGTTGTACCAGGAGTTACCTTCACATAACCGTTTTCGTTTAAATTCAATTTACCCTTAAACAATTTTGTGTTTGGAGTGTGACCAATTGCAACGAATAATCCTGTAATAGGATGTTCTGTGACTTCTTGATTTTTAACATTTTTTACTTTGAGTGATGTCATACCTGCCTTAGGATCCCCAAGCACTTCTTCGACCACAGTATTCCAAAATATTGAAATTTTTTCATGATTTATGGCACGTTTTTGCATTATTTTGCTCCCCCGAAATTCATCACGCCGATGAATCAGTGTGACACTTTTACAAATATTTGCCAAATAGAGTGCTTCTTCTAAGGCAGTATCGCCTCCACCAACAACGGCAACATCTTGATCGCGGAAGAAAAAACCGTCACAGGTTGCACAGGCTGAGACTCCTTTGCCACTGAATTCTTTTTCGGAATCCATTCCTAGCCAACGAGCAGAAGCACCTGTTGAAATGATCAATGAATCGCAGCTCAAAGTGTCTTTATTTTCCAAAGTAAGTTTAAAAGGACGCTCAGACAAATCAACATCTACCACATCTCCGCTGAAAAATTCTGTGCCGAAACGTGTAGCCTGTGCTCTGAGGAGATCCATCATTTCAGGCCCCATGATGCCTTCTGGAAAACCCGGATAATTTTCTACATCAGAGGTGATCATTAATTGTCCTCCTGCTTCTCGTCCAGAGACGACAACAGGTTCTAAGATAGCTCTTGCCGCATATATTGCCGCAGTTAGTCCTGCAGGTCCAGAACCTAAAATGATTAGTTTGTGGTGTTGTTCTTTTGTTGACATGTTATTATTTTGAATGTTGACTTTTGTTAATTCATTCCCAATCTATTCTAACACTCAAAAGTACGACACGATCAAGTTAATTTGAAAATCCATTCAATGCACGACTGTTGCAACTTTGATTTATTTTTTAATTTTTTAAAGGTAAAAAAAAGAAACCATTTTTCAACTCTTCAGCTGTTTTTCCAGTTCCAGTGTTGAGAACTCTGCTAGAAAAGGGACATTATTCGAGGAGCTCGTTGGGCTGCCCATCTCTTCCCACTGAGCCATTAAAATTTCCATTTCAATCAGTGACAATTTCTGCTCTGCAGGTAGTGCTGTATGCGTTGATATCACATCGCAAATCTCACGAATAATTTCGTTATCTTGGCAGCGTTTACTAAAAAGTTTCAGCCTATCGATGATTCTCCTGATCACTTTTTCCACTTGATCTTTGTTCAAGATATCTGGAATTGAATTCAAGGCGAAGGTACTACCTCCAAAAGGACTAATCGAAAATCCCGAAAGCTCCAAATGTACAAGTGACTTTTCTAACAACTCTGATTCCTGTTGAGAAAGCTCAATTAGTATAGGTTCCTGAAAAGTCTTTACTGCAACCTCGTTTTTATCCACTCCTTCCTTATAAAAATTGTAAAGCAAACATTCGTGCAAAGTCCTCTGTTTGATCATGAGTAATCCCGTGTTGTTCTCTGCGATGATGTAATTTTTTTGAAACTGTCCGAGTACTCGGATTTTTTGTGGAATTTTGGGCAAAGGTGAAAGTAAACGTAGATTTCGGATTTCATTCTCTGGCTGATAATTTAGATCAGTATTGGAGCCCACTGGAATTTCTGATAAAACGTTATTTTGTCTTCTTTTCGTAACAGGGAGGATTCCTGCTGGTGTTCTTTCTTTTGTGCTTTTGTGAAATTCCGCTGAATTTTTTGCTTTCAACGCGCCCTGAGGCGGAAGCTCCCGAGGTTCCTTACTACTCGCTTTCCTTTTTGGGAAAGTCATTCCTGAATACTGACTTTCCAAAGTCAACGTTTCTTCCATTGGCAGTTCAATTTGTCCGGAAATTTCTGTACGAGACATTTGTGAATGTGAATGTTCACGTCCGAAAAAACGTCGGCTTGCGCCATCTTTTAGCACGCGTGAAATTTGATCTACCAAAATAGTATGAATTAACTGGTTGTTGCGGAAGCGGATTTCTGTCTTTGCTGGATGGACATTGACATCAATTTCTGTCGGATCAATTTTTATATTCAGGAAAAAAACCGGATGCTGGCCCTTACCCAAGAAAGTTCCATAACCATCATAAATCCCATGATTTACAGCTGGGGACTTCACATTGCGTTCATTCACAAAAATATATTGCCAACGCCGGCTCGTTCTTGGTTTTGAAGGAAACGAGATAAATCCAGAATACTTTAGATATGTCTCTTCGTGTTTGACCGTCATCAAGATTTCCTTAAATTCTTCGCCAAAGAGTTGCTGAATGCGGTCTTGTAGTTCTTGTCCACCTGATAAATTGAGCAACAGTTGGTGGTTATGGGTCAGACGGAAATGAATGTGCGGATACGCTAGTGATTTTTGCACGAGATGCTGTTGGATATGTTGAAGTTCCGTGGCATTAGTTTTTAGGAATTTCAAACGTGCAGGTGTGTTGAAAAAAAGTCTTTCCACTGTTATTTTTGTGCCTAGAGGGAAACCTATTTTACCAACATGCTCGAGGCGGCCACCTTTAATAAAAATTCTAGTTGCACCCTGTTTTTCGTCTTCACAAGTCAATAATTCAAAATTGGAAACTGATGCAATAGCTGCAAGTGCCTCACCGCGGAAACCTAAAGTCTGAATGCGGAATAAATCATCCTCATCAATAATCTTACTTGTGGCGTGTCTTTCCACTGCAAGCTTTGCGTCTGTTTCATTCATCCCGCAACCGTTGTCCAGAATCGAAATCAAATCCTTTCCACCGTTTTTCACCGTAACATGTATATCGGAGGCTCCAGCATCAATCGAATTTTCCAACAGTTCCTTAACCACTGAGGCAGGGCGTTCAACTACTTCACCTGCAGCTATTTTGTTAATTAAAGATTCTGGAAGAATTTTTACATGTTTTGTTGTGGTAGCAGTTTCTGTCATTTTTTATTGGCAAATTCTAAGAAATTGGAGTAGTTATTAGAGCCTATCAATTTGGTGAAAAATGTTTCGTGTTTGTACCTTGCGACATCGTATCTTAAAGACTCAATCGACGCAAGATAAGCACTCAAGTTTTTGTTGATTAAATTATTTATTTTCATCAAAAAAGCTCCCACGTTGAGTGTGAGACTACGTTGTACAACTTTGCTAATCTGAGCAAAGTTGTGTAAATTTTTTTCAATAAAAAGAATACAAGGAGTGAAAATGCGACTTAAAATTATAATTGCCGGACTCATTACCGTTCTTCTTGCTTTTGCAACATTGACTGCAATGGCAGAGGAAAAAGCAACAATAAGATTCATCCTCACAGGAGACATGCCAAACTTCTCACCGGAAAAAGGAAGAGGTGGATATGCAAAGCTGGCAAGCGTGGCTAAAATTTTTAAAAAGAAAAATAAAAAAGGTATTCATTCATTTTTAGTTCATGCGGGAGATGCAATTTCTCCGTCTTTGCTCTCAGGACTTGATAAGGGCAAAAGTACTATAGAGTTGTTAAATGCTGTCGGTGTAGACTACATGGTTTTAGGCAACCATGAATGGGATTTTGGCCCAGAAATTCTCAGGGAACGCATCTGGGAATCTAATTTTCCTGTGCTGGCCAGCAATGTAAGAGATTTTGAGGGTCTTCCTATAGATGGTACTGTAAGAACCTCGATGGTGGAGGTTGGTCCATTTCGTGTTGGAATTATGGGGCTTGTCACTCAAAACACAAAATTTGTTTCTGGCCCTGAAACTGATGAATTCCTAAATGTAATGGAGATAGTTAAAGATTTATACAAGGAGCTTCAAGGTCAGGGCGCGAACCTAATAGTTGCTTTGGCTCATCTTGATTTTGTTGAGGACATGGAACTATTACAAAGTGGCCTAGTTGATGTTGTGCTTTCAGGCCATGATCATTACCACATTTTTTTTGATAATGATAAAGACATCTGGATGGATGCTGGAGAAAATGCAGAAAGAGTCGGTATAGTAGATATCCATATGAAATCCTACATGAAACGTGGTAAAAAAAGATTTAACTGGGAAGCAGACATGCGATTTGTAGATACAAAAGATATCCCAGAGGATAAGGCAATTGCATCCATGGTAAAATCTTATGAAGATTCACTGGGAAAAGAACTAGAAATAAAAATTGGAAAGACATTATCAGAATTAGACAGTCGTAAAAAAACAGTTAGAACAGAAGAAGCTGCAATTGGGAACCTAATCGTAGATGCTATGCGTGAAGGAGTAAATGCAGATATTGGTATTACGAATGGTGGAGGAATTAGGGCCAAGAAAATTTATCCTCCTGGTACTATGATAACACGCAGGGATATTTTAACGGAACTTCCTTTTGGAAACGTCGTAGTCAAACTAGAACTGAGTGGAGCACAAATCATGGAAGCTCTTGAAAATGGAGTTAGTGAGATCGAACAAAACTCAGGTCGTTTCCCTCATGTTTCAGGAATGAGTTTTAGTTATAAACCGAAAAACAAAGCAGGCGATCGAGTTGTTTCCGTTAAAATTGGGAATAAGCCCTTGAGTAAAGGACGAACTTATACCATGGCAACAAATGATTTCCTAGCTAAAGGTGGAGACGGTTATTCAGTTTTCAAAAAAGGTAAGGTTATCATAGATGCGGCCGGAGCAACACTTATGGCTAGTATGGTAATGAATTATATTAATGCAAAGGGAAGTGTTTCTCCAAAAGTTGAGGGACGGATTGTTGTTCAGTAGGAGTTTAAAAGGAAAAATTTAGGCGGGATCTGCTCCCGCCTCTCTAGATTCACTGTGAGAAATCTGTTTCATTTAGAGATCAAAATAAATTTGGAGAAATGAACTTTTTAATTCTTCTTACTCAACTCTTCCAAACTCTTTTGCCACTTTTACAAAATGCTGAACGTTTTCAAAAGGTGTACGTTCCAGTAATCCATGATTGAGATTGAGAATGTGGTTTTTTCGTCCACTTTGTTCAAAACATTTCCGGATTGCCTGAGTAATGTCCTCCTTAGTTCCGTCTGCTACAATTTTATTATCAACATTACCCTGGTAAATCATTTCCGGTGCCTGTTTTTGAGCATGCTTCAGATCAATACAATTCCCAACACTCAAGGCTGAGGCTCCGCTTCGTAGCATTAAATCTAGGTGAGGCGACTCCTTAGTAAACAAGATTGAAGGAGAAGTTGTTTCCAATGCACTGAAAATTTCCTCGTGAGTCGGTTGCACAAACTTTTTATAAATCTCCAATGGAATAACATCCGCGAATGATTCAAATAATTGTACAGCGTGCGCTCCGGAAGCAATTTGGAAATTGAGATAATCTACCGTCATTAGTGTTAACCACTCCAGTAATGCTTTTGTGATTTCTGTTTGCTCTTCTATAAATGCTAAAACTTCTTCTATCTTCTGATTTGGACTTCTTCCGGCAATCATAAAAAATGCGAGCGACATAGGTGACCCAGCAAAGCCTAGTACTGGCAATTCCCCTTTGAGTTCAGCATTTAGTCCTTTGAGGATTTGAGAGACACTTTGCAAATCTACTTCAGGATCAAACGCACGCAATGCTTTTACCTGAGCCATTGACCGGATTGGTCTTTCCAGAATGGGGCCAGGTGCAAAGTTAAATCCAGCACCCGCGGGAGTCAGCGGAGTGAGAATGTCCTGAAACATGATGATTGCATCGACGCCCAGGCGTTTTGGGAGCAATGATATTTTGATTGAAACTTCCGGATCCGCAAAAATTTTTTCCAGAGCACGACCATCATTCTTTTTAAGTTGATTATATTCAGGATCTGTTCTGCCTGCCTGACGCATCATCCAAACCGGCACACGGTCCACCGGTCGGTGATTTAATACACGTAGCAATCTGTCATTTTTGATTACAGACATATTTCTATTTGTTGGTTTATTTTATACGATTTAATCTTTAGATATGAACCGTTTTTAGATAAAATGATGTGTGAATTATTTAGTGAAGCTGGACAGGAATTCAAAACTTTAAGGCAGAAATTCTCTGGACACTTCAGAACGCTTGTTCCAACATAGAAGCTTCTTTTTATTTTTTCACTACAATATTAAAACAATTTTCAATGTCCAAATCTGCTACAGACTGCTTGCGTTGCAGAGATACCAGAGTATTTATCAGTGTTCGCCCACGTGATCGATATGCTCACGCAACTCTTTGTGAATGCATCAAAAGTCCTTGCAAAACATGTAAAAGCACCGGTTTCATCGTTGAACTGGACAATTTTCAACGTGATGTAGCTATTGTCTGTCCAGACTGTGAACAAATCAAGCAGAGAGTTCAGCTTTATAATAATGCACGTATTCCAAGGCGTTATTTGAATAGTCGTTTGAGTCTTCAGGATCGGGATGCAGAAAACGAAATGGTCTTTGATTTAATCGGAAGTATTTTAAGACTTCTTCCGCAGCGTTTAAGCAATCGAAATCTTTTGCAAACAGACACCGAGGACTTGAAAGGAATGGTCCTCATGGGACCTCCAGGTACGGGAAAAACTCATTTGATGACCGGTTTTGCTTATCAATGTACTATCAGTCATGGAATCTCCTGCATTTTTCAAAGTTTTGCAGAATTACTATCTGAATTAAGGCAAGGTTACTCAGACGGAAAATCAGACATGGAAATCATTGAGCCGCATTTACAGGCTGATATCCTCATCATTGATGACATGGGTAAGGGCCGTAACAGTGATTGGGAGCTCAGTATTCTGGACATGCTGATTTCAGAGCGATACAACCGTAACCAGATCATCATGGTCAGTACAAATTTTACTGAAAGCGAAGAAAACACGCTCAAGGAGAAAATTCGAAATCGTGAAAAAACTGAAACCGAACAATTTATCACTGACACAATCAGCGGACGTGTCGGTGAGCGCATTCATTCGCGTTTAAAAGAAATGTGCTATTTTGAAAATTTACTTGGACAAGACCGAAGGATCGGTGAAGACGAACTAGACGATTGATCAGTGTAATCCCATGGTTTCGTCCAGCCCATACATCAAATTCATATTTTGAATTGCCTGTCCAGAAGCGCCTTTGACTAGATTATCAAGACTGGTGACCACTACCCAGTTTTGACGTGACTCATCAGATATAGCGCCGATCATAACGCGATTAGAATTCAGTGTCATTTTTAAATCTGGTAAGCTCTCCTCATTCATAAAATGCACGAATTTCTGTTTATCTGCAAATTTTGAAAACCGATTCCTAATTTCATCAACAGGGATTGCTATAGGGAAATGCAGATAAATCGTTGACAATATACCACGGTTGACAGGTAGTAAATGCGGTGTAAAAATTACTTCTCCGCTTTTTTCTTTACTGAATGGGCTAAGGTCTGTCAGATACTGTTGAATTTCAGGTTGATGCTGATGAGCAAAAACTTTGTATGCTTTGAAATTTTCGTTAACACTGACAAAATTTGTAGTGTCATCTTCAACCCTACCGCCCGCGCCACTAACGCCTGATTTTGCGTCTATAATAGGTGGTCGATCGAGATTTGAAAGTAAATCAGCCAGAGGTAAAATCCCCAGCAAAGCACTTGTAGAATAACACCCTGGATTTGCAACAAGTCTCGTGGAAGAAAGTTTTTCCTTGAAAAATTCTGGTAGTCCGAAAGTGGTTTCGTCCAGTAGCTCAGGAGCTGTGTGAGTGAGATTATAAAATTGTGAGAACACATCAATATCACGGAGACGATATGCTCCGGAAAGATCTATTACTCGGATGCCCTGTTTGAGTAATTTTGGAACAAGGTCTAGGCTGGCCTGATTAGGTATTGCGAGAAAAACAAGATCACAAATGGAAACGTTACTCTCGTTTGCTTCAAAAACCTGATAATAGCCACTTAATTCAGGAAATACCTCAGAGACTTGCTTACCACGATATTTGCTGGAAGTTACGAGTTCAACAGATGCTTCAGGGTGAAATTTTAACCAATATAGAAGTTCGCGTCCCGATAAACCGGCCGCCCCTATAATTCCAATGCGGATCATTTATCCAAATATCTCGGCATATAATTCTGGGTTAAACCCCACCACAAATTCATTTCCAATTTTCCAGGTTGGAGCACGGAGGTTACCGCTTGGACCAATTACGTCTTTAAGAATTTCTGTTTTGTCATCAGAAGTAGGATTCCATACTTGCTTTTTTTTACCTTTACCTGTTCTGATGAGACTTGCTGACTGCATCATTTCCCAGGCATCCTGGCTGTTAATCTTTTCTTTGTTAGCAAAAACACGCGTTTCCACTTTGATATTTTTTGCGTCAAGAACCTCTTGCGCTCGTTTGCAGGAGGTTCAACCATTCCTGAAATATGCCCAATTAATATGTTTACTCATTTTTCCTCCAAATTATTTTTATTTTTTTTTAAAACTTTGATTTATCTCAAAAACTCTGAAAATATTAGAGTAATTTAACCATAATATTTTGGCAACTTTATTTAGCGAAAGATATTAATTAAAAAGATAAGATTCTTATCAGAATCAGAATTTAATTTTAGATGTTGTGAGATTTAGAATCAATTTCTTTCTATATTTTCTGTAGAATTTCTAAAACCACATTTTCAGTGAAGGTGTCCAGCACGTAAGGAAAGAGGCCAACTAACCTCTTTCATTTCCTGTGGGGTCCCCCAGACCATTTTTA
>SHAT01000077.1 GCA_004213175.1 Pseudomonadota bacterium
TCTTGGATCTCTTCTAAAATCAGTATCATCTATTAATATACCCCATCTCTCAGTCCATTTAGATGTTCCCGAACCAAAACCTTCAACATCCTTTAAACTTACAATATTTCCATCAAAATCTTGGTAACCGTAAAAATCTACTTCTGCATTAAAGAAAGTATAAAACAACTCAATTTGTCTATCCAAAAAATAATATGATATTTCTCCGATATTTTGTGCAACCCTGTCAGCCATTAAAGTAAATTTCCTGTTAGGGTCAGATTCAATTCCTCTTTCATAAAAAGCATAAGAAAATTTTGTTGCAGATAATCTTGCTGGGCTAAAAGTAAAATTATTAGAAAATATCGGGAAGTCAATTATTGTCAAACCATAGGCGTCAATGTCTTCTCCTTCAAATTCATTTTCTCCCTTACCCTTTCCAAATCCACCAATTAAATTAAATCTCCCATCTTCAATCCAAGGCACAGGGATATTATTTACAATTGAGCCAACAGTAATTAAACTGCCGAATCCAGGTCTTTCTAATGGAGCTACTAAAAAATAATATTCAAAAATATCATCTACGAATGATTTTCTTCGTTCAAAAACTATTGCATGTAAATCACATGTTGCATAAAGTAAAAAAAATACAATTAGGCATAGTTTTTTATTTTTTATCATAGTAATAAGTTGTAATTAAAAGAATATATTATGATCAAGGATGGTTATAAATTACGAATCGAACCCAATAATAATTCGAATGTTAAAGAAGGATGCTTACAAAAGTTGGTTCGGTAGAAGTCTGTTAAGTCGGGGAGTTACTTTTATCTGGGACATTAAACTAATTCTCACAATTCAATAGGCTTTTCTATGTGATTCTAACTTGTTGATATTTGCCAAATACTGAGTAATCCTGTCATTTCTGATAATTCCATTTACAAAGTTGTAAGAATTTAATCAAAAATAATTGCACGTATTAGTAAATAAAAACATAATGTTAGCAGAGGCCCAGAGAAATAGCAAGAAAGGTCTTATAATTAACTAGCCAACTTTGAATCCCGGATATTTTTCCCGATAATGAAAGTGTGTAAATAATTAGATCTTTTCAAATTAGCACATAAAACAAGAGTAGATATTTAATTCATCTAATAATCTGTAAGATGGTAATTAATTTATTGATTAAATATATTTTCAATAAATTGTGAAATTATTTCTGAATTCCATTTCATCTTTTCACATTGACATTCACAAATTATTCACATCCCAGAAACCTCCGGTCAATCTCTCCTTTTTTTGCAAATTACCACAAATTATGGTAGGATCCATTTTTGCCAAATAAAGACAAACATTACCTTTCTTCATTGTCGATTAGATGAGAAAAATTTTTTATAGTTTTCTGATTCCTTGCTTCATTTTCATTATTGTTTCCTGTGGTAAAGATAAAACTAGTACTGCTGATGCAGGTGGAGATAGTAGTGGTTCAAAAACGACTGCGTCAGAATGTGATGCGAATAATAAAGGATCTTTTCAAATTTTTCCGGAAAAAGGCGCAGGGTTATGGGAGATTGTAAGAAATAAAATAGACTGTGGATATGCTCTTGTAGGAGGGAAAAATCGAAAACCGTGGATCCAAGTGATAGACGATAATGGGAATCAATTGATTAGCAAAACTTTTGATGCCGATTTTAAAGATATAACAAGTAACTTTGGAAATGGTTTGCCAACAGAAGGTCAACTTGATGGAAGTGCGATATCACAAACAAAGGATAGCGGATACATTGTTGGGACATATGTAAATCCTCGTCATTCAAGTTACGGATACACACACATTTTTAAAACCGATTCACAGGGAGAAATCGAGTGGAAGAGAGAACTAAAATACAAATCAGGTAATACAAAAGTAATTCATTTTGTCGAAGACATCATTCAAACAAACGATGGTCATTATGTGGCTGTAGGTTATACTTCGGGAGATAGCGGTAATAAAATCAAGGGCCAGGGATTTATGACGAAAATTGATAAAAATGATGGAACTGAAAAATGGATGAAAAGATTTGGTTCTAACGTATGTGTTTTCGATACTCTTAATTCCGTCTTAGAAGATAACGAAAATAATTTAATTGCAATTGGAAAATATGAAATACCATGCCCAAAATATGCGTGTCATCATGGATACGCTTGTGGAGAAGTTTACTTCCTAAAAATAAGTCCTGGAACAGGGGAAACTTTAATTTCAAAGAGACATGGGACGAACTGGTCAGCGAGTGGACATAGTCTGCTTCAGCTTGATGATGGAAGTTTTATTGTAGGAGGGAGGGTAAAGACCTCCAAAACTGTGCCTGTGAATTCTGCCGTATGGCGAATTAATCAAAATGGAGAAGTGGTATGGTCACAACCTTGGACTGGAACGGCAAGAAAAGAAAATAATGATTGGCACAATGAACACGTCAATGCGCTTGCTCTTAGTCCTCAAGGAGATGCCATAATCGCAGCAGGATGGACAGGGTTGGCAGGTTTTTCAAAGGCTCAGAAGTTTGACATGATGGTTTGGTCTATGGATTTAAATGGCAAACAAAAATGGATAAAAAGATATGAAGAACCCGGAAAGCAATCTGCGGCAGACATTATTCTAATTAAAAATAATAATTTCCTGCTATCTGGAGGGAGTATTTTCTTTGAAATTGATTCAAATGGAGGATTGATAAAAATTCATAAATAACTAATTCAATGCATGACCATGAGAATAATATCGGCATTGATTATCGTTTAACTGTTGATTCTATCTATAGCTAATTCCGCCAACTCCACAACACTAAAATTCATTAGCTATACTTAATTGATTATATATATATATTCATAAAGGAATAAGATTTATTTAATCATTTTTAACAGTAACTCCTGGCAAGTGTAAATTTTTTTCTTTAGCACAGTCAATTGCTTCCTTATAACCTGCGTCAGCGTGGCGCATCACACCCGATGCCGGATCATTCCACAATACCCTTTCAATGCGTTTAGCCGCTGCAGGAGTCCCATCGCAGCAAATAACTAACCCGGCGTGCTGACTGAAACCGATCCCTACTCCGCCGCCATGATGAAAACTGACCCAGGTTGCTCCAGACGCACAGTTAAGCAAGGCGTTAAGCAATGGCCAGTCTGAAACCGCGTCGGAGCCGTCAAGCATGGATTCTGTTTCACGATTAGGTGAAGCAACAGAACCTGAATCAAGATGATCACGTCCTATGACAACTGGGGCTTTGAGCTCTCCCTTTGATACCATTTCGTTGAAAGCAAGACCTAGCCTGTGACGGTCTCCAAGTCCAACCCAGCAAATCCGTGCTGGAAGTCCTTGAAACTCAATGCGTTGCTGTGCCATGTTGATCCAGTTGTGAAGATGTGGATCATTCGGAATCAATTCTTTAACTTTTGCATCAGTACGATAAATGTCTTCAGGATCACCTGAAAGTGCTACCCAACGGAATGGGCCTACTCCTCTGCAAAATAAAGGACGAATATATGTAGGTACAAAACCTGGAAAATCGAACGCTTTTTCAACTCCTTCTTCTAAAGCAAACTGGCGGATATTGTTTCCGTAATCAACAGTCGGAATACCCTGATTCCAAAACTCAAGCATTGCTTCCACATGAATTTTTATAGAAGCACGAGCGGCTTTTTCTATTTTTTTCGGATTGCTTTTTTGCTGTGAACGCCATTCCTCGACAGTCCAACCAAGTGGTAAATAGCCATGCACAAGATCGTGTGCTGAAGTTTGGTCAGTGACTAAGTCTGGACGAATTCTGTGTTTAAGCAAATCAGGCACCACTTCAGCAGCATTACCCAACAGACCTACTGAAACAACTTGGTTGTCATTTTTTGCGCGTTCCAATATATCAAGTGCTTCGTCCAGAGTTTCCGCCCTTTTATCCAGATATTTAGTACGCAGACGGAAATCGATTCTGTTTGAATCACATTCAATTGCCAAACATGATGCGCCGGCCATCGTCGCCGCCAATGGCTGGGCACCGCCCATTCCGCCAAGTCCTGAAGTTAGAATCCAACGTCCGGACAAATCGCCATCATAATGTTGCCTTCCTGCCTCAACGAAGGTTTCATATGTCCCCTGTACTATTCCCTGAGAAGCTATGTAAATCCAACTTCCTGCTGTCATTTGTCCAAACATTATCAAACCTTTGCGATCCAGTTCATTGAAATGATCCATTGTTGCCCAGTGCGGAACTATGTTTGAGTTTGCAATCAAAACACGTGGCGCATCAACATGAGTTCGAAAAACTCCAACCGGTTTTCCTGACTGTACCAGCATAGTTTCGTCATCGCCCAGTGTTTTTAGTGTTTCCAGGATCAAGTCAAAATCATTCCAAGTTCTTGCCGCCTTTCCGATACCGCCGTAAACAATCAATTCATTCGGATTTTCCGCAACGTCCGGGTCAAGATTATTCATAATCATCCTATAAGGAGCTTCTGTCAGCCATGAGCGGCAGCTAATTTTAGTCCCCCTAGGAGCACGTATTATTTTGGAAGTTTTTGTTTTGGACATGGTTATTTTTTATTTAGGTTAAACTTGAAATGGTTTGTTCCAGGCAAGTTAACAGGTTTTTCAAATGAACACGCAATTTTGAGGCTTTTTCCATATTATAAATCCAAGGAGCAGTTTCAATCATGTATGTCTGTTGTGATAATTCCAGCTGAATTGCATGAATTCCTTTTTCTGGATTACCATAATGGCGTGTCGTCCACCCACCTTTGAATCGTCCGTTGAGAACGTAACTGTATCCATTTGCGTTTGAACAAACTTTAACTGCTGCTTCTTCAATTTTTGGGTCACACGTGGTTGTGTTGTTGGTGCCTAAATTTAAATCTGGTAGCTCACCTTCAAACAAAAATGGAAGGCAGGAACGAATAGAATGACAATCGAAGAGCAAAACTTTTCCATGTTTTTTACGGACACGCTCAATTTGTTTGGAAAGTGCGTTATGATAAACTGCATGATAATTCTTACAACGTTTTCCAATTTCTTCCACATCTGGTCCTACACCATTAACGGCTCGTTTTTGATAAATTGATCGGCCTTCAAAATCAATAGTTGGGCAAAGCTCAGTCGTGTTCTGTCCCGGATAAAGCGAGTTCCCAGAAGGATCACGATTTGCATCAATCAAATAGCGTGAAAACGTAGCTTCCACAACTGTCGCACCCTGAATTAAACCGTTGTAAAGCTTATGGATGTGCCAGTCTGTGTCTGCCAATTCCCGCCCAATTTCATTGAGTGTTGGAATTTTTTCATTCTGAACATCATCCACTCGAGGGAAAAATGTTCCTCCATGTGGCTGTGCCAAAATTATCTGGCTGCTTCCCTCTGTGATATTGACAGGATTCATGTTTACTCGAATTTCGGAAATATTTCTTTTCCCACCGCTTTAATCAATTTTCCATTCCGAATCAGGGTCGCAGCATTTTCAAGATCGTTAGCCAGAATACGATCTTCCTTCAAAAATGAAACTTTTAAACGGAGTTCTTCTAAAACCCTATTCAAACTTGAACTTGTAGTAAGAGGTTTAAGGCTTTCTTTTCGAAAATCCAATCCTTGCGCAGCTGTAACCAGTTCAATCCCTAGGATCTTGGCAAGATTATCATTCATTGTTTGCAATCTACGCGAGGCGTATGTGGCCATCGAAACGTGATCTTCCTGGTCCGCACTCGTAGGAGTGGAGTCTGTTGAACATGGATTTGCAAGATGTTTGTTTTCCGACATCAACGCAGCTGAAGTTATTTCTGCAACCATAAATCCGGAATTAACTCCCGCGTCTGGAGCCAAAAAAGGAGGTAAGCCAAAATTTAGTTTAGGATCAACCAACAATGCAATACGACGCTGAGCAATTGCTCCTATTTCTGATAACGCTAATGCAGTTTGGTCAGCAGCAAAAGCGACTGGTTCAGCATGAAAATTGCCTCCGGAAACAATCTTCATGGGGATCTCCGGTTCACCATCGGTGACGACAAGTGGATTATCCGTCACGGCGTTTGCTTCAATTGTTAGAGTCTTTGCCGCCTGTCTTAACAAATCTATACAGGCACCGTTTACCTGAGGTTGACAACGTATACAATATGGATCTTGAACGCGGATATCTCCATGTAGATGAGATTCCCTGATTTTCGAATCTTTCATCAAGTTTCGAAGGGTTTGTGCAGCTTCAATCTGTCCTCGGTGTCCGCGCAAATTTTGAATTTCAGGATGAAAAGGATCAGTGGAACCCATAGATGCGTCTGTCGAAAGTGCCCCTGTTATCAATGCACTTAAGGAACAGCGCCATCCTTCAAATACACCTGCTAAAGCTAAAGCAGTGGAAACTTGAGTCCCGTTAATCATGGCTAAGCCTTCCTTTGCTTTTAAAATAATAGGTTCACGCTTAATTCTCTTTAATACTTCTGCTCCTGAAAGTGTCTGCCCTTGATAAACTGCTTCTCCCTCTCCAATTAAAACAGCTGTCAAGTGTGCCAAAGGAGCAAGATCTCCGGAAGCCCCAACCGAGCCTTGTGCTGGAATAATTGGAGTTACTCCTTTTTCTAGTAGTGCCTCAATTTGTTCTATCACTTTCCATCGAACTCCAGAAGCACCTCTTCCCAGAGAAAGTATTTTGAGAACCATAACCATGAAAACAATTTTTTCTGGAAGGGGCTCACCGACTCCGCAACAGTGCGATAGAATCAGATTTCTTTGAATCAGATCAGTTTTTTCCGCAGGAATGCGAATACCGGAAAGTTTACCGAAACCTGTGTTGATACCGTATATTGGATCATCTGCATTGGCGGTTCTTTGTACAAATGCGGCGGACTTTTCGACTGCTTGTTTTGCTTCAGGACTTAAGGCCACCGCCTGACTTTTCCAATAAATTTGAGATAAATCAGTCAAACTGACTTTTCCCGGAGTGATATTTAAACTCATGATTTTTCTATAATAATTAGTCTTGTTTCAGCCGCCAATTTAAACATATCTTACAGAAATAATTCATCCGCTTTACCTGTGCGATCTAAGGCGAACAGCCATTAATTTCTATGTGTTTTTCTTAAACGATTATCATTTCTGCAAGAGGATTGTACCCCATTCGATAAGCAAGTTCAGCTGGTTGATCTACGTTCCATAATGCAAATTCAGCTTTTTTCCCTACTTCAATTGTACCAACTTCATTGCCGATTCCCAAGGCTTTTGCGGCAACACGTGTTACTCCAGATAAGGCTTCTTCCGGTGTCATACCAAATAGTGTACATGCCATGTTCATACAGAGCAGGATAGAGGTCAGCGGAGATGATCCTGGGTTGCAGTCAGTCGCAATTGCAAGTGGAACGCCTGCTTGAAGCAGTGCTTTTAGAGGAGGCAACTTTGTTTCGCACAGGGTGTAAAATGCCCCTGGAAGCAGGACGGCAACTGTCCCTGATTGAGCCATGGCATCAACTCCGTTTTGATCTATATATTCCAGATGATCAGCAGACAAGGCTCCATAATTTGCAGCAAGTACTGCTCCTCCAAGATTTGAAAGCTGTTCAGCATGGAGTTTCATTGGTAATCCTAACATACTTGTTTTTTCAAAAACCTTTGAAATTTGCTTCGTCGAAAAAGCAATATTTTCACAAAAGCCATCAACAGCATCAGCTAAATTTTCTTCATGCACTGCTGGTAAAACCTCGCTGCATATATAATCTATGTAAGCATCTGCTTTACCAGTAAATTCAGGAGGAATCGCGTGAGCACCAAGGAAACTTGTTTTTACACGGACATTCCGTTCCTTTCCTAATTTACGAGCTACCCGCAGCATTTTGATTTCATTGTGGAGATCCAAACCGTAACCAGATTTTATTTCTACTGTCCCGACTCCTTCGGCAATGATAGCATCAAAACGAGGTAGTGACTCCGCAAATAATTCTTCTTCACTGGCATTTCTGGTTGACTTTACCGTACTTAATATCCCTCCCCCTCTTCCAGAGATTTCTTCATAACTAGCACCTTTCAGACGCAGTTCAAATTCAGTAGCGCGGCTTCCACCATAAACCAGATGAGTATGACAGTCTATTAATGCAGGTGTAAGCAAACGACCTTCAAGATTTTTTTCTGAAAGAGTTCGAAATTCGCTAGGTAGATTTTTTTTTTGCCCGATCCACTTGATCCATCCATCTGAAATAACCAAGGCACCATTTTCGATCAAACCATATGGTTTGTCTGAAGTCATGGTGGCGATTTTGGCGTTATTGTAGAGAGTTGAAAAGGTCATTACTGGTTCCTGATATTTTATTCAATCAGTTTTTGGATTCTTATATAAAACCAATTTCAGTCCTTATGATTCTTGAATCCTGTTTGGTTTTTTTTGCATTAGCTCGTCATCCAACATTTCTGGGCTCCAATATTGTTATTTCGTCACTTATGGATCTTGTTGTGTCTTATACCCCTAACGATTGAATCACCATACTTTCTATCTGTAGATAGTTAAGTTCTGCGGAGAAATTATTCTTCATATCCTATTTCAGCTCAAGTGTATGTTTGTCAAGTCATCACAGATTTGGTTCATCTAGCGACGCGGTAACAAGAGTCAACATTTGCTTCTCATTACCAGAAATTAAATCCCATTCAAAAAAATTCGAAATTTTTGAAAAAATATCAATTAATATGATTTATAATCCGAAATTATTAAGGATATAGAATTGGAAATTCTTTGCCGGAAAAAGGGTCCCCTTCTTCATATTCAAGGTCCGGGAAATAAGGCGATGACTTTCCGGCTCTTTTAACAAATCTGCCATCATCACCCACCCATCTTATTGATGTCACTCGCCGCCGCATTGTTGTTGTATTGGCTGGTGCACTATGGAGAGTTCGAA
>SHAT01000078.1 GCA_004213175.1 Pseudomonadota bacterium
AGAAGCAAAAATCGGGACAAGATTAATGAACACTCCAGAACGAGCTGGCCCGATCAACTTAACGCTAGCAATGAAACAAATCTGTGAAAGAAAAGAAGGAAAAAGAACGATTAACCCTACAAGCCCCCAATACTGAGGATCAGGCCAGACAGTTCTCCCCGAATAAAACTCATAAATCGTAAATGGCAAGGTTGATATGAAAGCAGAAAAAACCACTGATACAAACAGAGCAATCGATGAGAGATCATTCTTGCGGCGAAGCCCTAAAGTATATGATCCATAAAAAAAAACTGCAATCAGCATTAAGAGATCTCCAGCATTTAAACTAAATGTCATCAGTAGTTCAATATCCCCCCTTGTGCTTACCAAAACGACTCCAAGAAAAGTAATGGTAACACCAACAACCTGAAGTAAACTGACTGGAGTTCTGAAAAAACAATAGCTCCCTATCAAAACTATCGCTGGGATAGACCCCTGAATGATTCCGATGTTGACAGCTGTTGTAGTATAAGCACTGTAATATATCAATGTACCAAATCCCCCCAAACCTACGGTACCCAAAAGATAAGTATAGCCGAAGTTCCTTCTAATAACAGGCAGGTCTGCGATGATGGCTTTACCCGCAAACAGAACAAGGAGAATTAGGGTACCCAACCAGCGAACAGAAACTAACAACATTGGTGATATTTCCCCAACAGCCATTCTTGCAAATACTGCATTTAGCCCCCAAAAAATCGTGGTTATGACTAGTAGGCAATATGCCCACATAGTTGCAGAAATTCGGTAGTTTTCAATTCTAAACAAGAAGATACCTTAAATATTTAAAAAGTTTAAAATAGAGTGATTGAAAAAATAATAACTGGTTGGAAACAAAAGTCTTAGTATTTTAAAAATAGAGTCCTGATTCACAGAGTAACCATAGCCAGTCATCAAATCATATCATCATTGATTATTTTTTTCAGTTGAGTTTGGTTTAATCAATATTCATTCTCCAAATTACAGTGACTTACAGGTAACTTTTCTTTAACTATTGTTCTTAATCAAATTTTTCTAACAATAATGCTATCCACCTTGACATTTAGGGTCTAAAGACTGAAACTCCAAGCTAAAGTAATTTATTGATTTCCTAGAACTTTCTTCATTTAATAAATCATGTCTAATGCAAGCTTAATAGACGAACAGACCAATGGAGTTTTTGTCATTTCCATAACCCCTTTTTCCGAAGATAGCAGTATAGATTTCAAAAGTGTTGATTCACTTGTCGAGTTTTACCTGGAAAAGGGAGTGAGTGGGATTACTATCTTAGGCATGATGGGGGAGGCCAACAAACTCTCTGCAGATGAATCAAGAGGATTCGTCAAACACTTTTTGAAACGGGTCAATAGCCGTGTTCCAGTAGTGGTTGGCGTAACTGACGCTGGTCTCGCAAATCTTGTCGATTTTTCCCAGTACTGTATGGGCATAGGCTGCGCAGGTGTGATGGTTGCTCCAGCAAATGGATTGACTACTGATCAAAATCTTTACAATTACTATGCGCAAGTTATAGAGCACCTTGGTTCAAACATACCACTCTGCTACCAGGATTATCCACAATCGACCGGAGTCTACCTTTCCGTAGAATGCTTCAACCGAATGGTCACAGATTTCCCTCAGTTGGTGATGTTGAAACACGAGGACTGCCCTGGCCTTGAAAAACTGACTCAGGTTCGCGATTCCGCTGAAAAACAGGGACTGAGGCGTGTTTCAGTCTTAACCGGGAATGGGGGTTTGTACCTTCCACAGGAATTGCAGCGTGGCGCAGATGGAGCAATGACCGGATTCGCTTTTCCGGAAATGCTTGCTGAAGTAGTTTCGCTTCATAATAATGGTGAAACCAAACACGCTGAAGACCTTTACGACACCTATCTGCCTCTTGTCCGTTACGAACAGCAACCTGGATTCGGGCTCGCGGTTAGAAAAGAAATTCTCCGTAGGCGAGGAGCCGTATCCTGTGCAATGAGTAGGGCTCCGGGGCCGGTATTGACTAAAAGAGGCCACGAAGAGCTGGATCAACTTATTGATAGGCTCAATTCACGATTGAAGGAACATTAAAATAGTTAGGAAAAGATGGAGCCAAAAATAAAAAAGTACGATCTTTTAATTAAGAACGGGACGGTTCATACTGCGGTAGAATCCTTTGAATCGGAAATTGGTGTTAGTGAAGGAAAAATCGCTGCCATCGGCAAGAATCTGGGGCATTCAGAACGTATTATTGATGCAAAAGGCTTGTTGCTCCTTCCAGGAGGAATTGACGCTCACTGCCACATAGAGCAGGAATCATCAAGCAAAATTATGACAGCGGACGATTTTTACTCTGGCAGTGTCTCAGCTGCCTTTGGTGGCAACACCACCATCCTGCCGTTTGCAGCACAACACCGCGGTCAAAGTCTCAGGAATGTAGTCGCTAATGCCCGCAAACGTGCAAAAGACAAAGCCGTAATTGACTACGGACTTCATCTCATCATATCAGATCCCAGCAAGAGTGTACTCGAAGACGAGCTACCTTCCCTGATAAAGGAGGGCTACACTTCTTTTAAGGTATACATGACATACGAGATGTTGAAGATTAATGACGGGGAAATACTGGACATTTTAGCCCTTGCGCGCAAGTATGGTGCCCTAACCATGGTTCATGCAGAGAACAACGAGATCATCAATTGGATTTCGGATCGTCTTACACAGCGCGGTTACAATGCTCCCAAATTTCATGCCGTGAGCCATTCTCACATAGCAGAAAGTGAAGCTTCACGCCGAGCCATAGACCTTGCGCGTTTGGTAGATGCACGAATGCTAATTGTTCATGTTTCTGATGCTGAAGCAGCAAACTCTATTCTCCAGGCAAGAAACAACGAGTTGAACATTTACGGTGAGACATGTCCCCAGTATCTTTTTTTAACTGCTAAAGATCTTGATCAAGAAGGAATGGAAGGTGCTAAATATTGTTGTTCTCCTCCACCTCGAGACAAGGAATCCCAAAAGGCTATATGGAAAGGCCTTAAAAATGGGACATTTCAGGTTTTTTCATCTGATCACGCCCCCTACAGACTTGATAAAAGCGGAAAATTTCATGCAGGTAAGGATGTTAGCTTCAACAAAATTGCCAACGGTGTACCCGGACTGGAAACAAGGATGCCCCTCCTTTTCTCTGAAGGAGTCGGTAAAGGTAGGATCACGATAAATGAGTTCGTGGCCCTTACTTCGACTAATGCTGCAAAGATTTATGGACTATATCCGCGTAAAGGCTCACTGGTCATTGGAGGTGATGCAGACATTGCGATATGGGATCCGAAATGGGTCCGGACCATCAAACAAGAGATGCTGCATGACAACATGGACTATACTCCTTACGAAGGAATGAAAGTTAAAGGTTGGCCTAGGATCGTCATAAACCGAGGCAGAATTGCAGTAGAAGATGAAAAACTAAAAGTAGAGCGCGGCTCTGGTGAATTCCTTCCAAGGACTCCTGCCGAAACCTGTCGTGAACAACCGATTTCCTCACCACTCAGCCCTTCAAGAAATTTTGGAGCTAAACTGCTTTGAAAATTATGAGTAAACAACGGCAGCACATTCTGGTTATTAACCCCAATTCTGACGAAATGGTAACGGAAAATATGGCCCAAGAACTGAAGAGGTTCAATTTTTCAGAAGGTCCACGAATCGAATGCGTGACTCTTTCAGATGGGCCATTAGGAATTGAAAGCCAGGCAGATATAGAATCGGCAACTATCCCATTAACAAAGATGGTTTCAAAAAAAAAGGAGGTAGATGCATTTGTCATTGCCTGTTATTCCGATCCAGGTCTGCATGTGTGCCGGGAGGCTTCCGAAAAACCAGTTTTCGGCATTCAGGAATGTGGAATCCTGACTGCAATGTCCAGAGGAGATCGATTTGGTGTAATTGCTCTCCAAGAAAGCTCAATGCGTCGTCATCTACGCTACATGAGACAAATGGGTGTGATGGAAAGACTTGCCGGAGAAAGAGTGGCAGAACTATCTGTCAGAGAAAGCGTTAGTGGTAAGAAAACATTTGAGAAACTACTTTCGGCTGCAAAGCAACTAAGAGATTTAGATCAGGCTGATACCATCATCCTCGGCTGTGCTGGCATGGCTAAACACCGTAATAAACTCGAATCAAAAATTGGTCTACCAGTTATCGATCCTGTACAGTCGGCTGTTTCCATGGCCATGCATAGCTTGTTAAGCACACGACAACACTAAAAGCCATACATTTTTCGAATGTATTTTATGCAAAATTTATCTATTCTAAGAAAGCCGTAGCAAGCCAATATAATTTATGCTTAAAATTAATTATCTAGTGATAATATTTGATTTTTGGCCATGTATATTTTATTATTATAAGCAATTTAAGTGTAATATACACAGGTTTAACTCCCTTTAATGGTTCATAAAACTCCCCACAAAATATTTTAGAATAAGACTTTTCTGTGTAAAACCTCAGACAGATAATATTTAAAATTCATGTTTCCTATATATTTCTTATTTCCCAAAAATAAATTTGTTAACAAGAAATTCTTACATTTATTATTTTTTCTAATAAGTTCTCTTTTTTTCCATTCTTCTTGCGGACAAAACTCTTCAACTACATCTAATAGCGCCTCCAATCCAGCTGATCAAACAACGTCAGGTGATGAATCTCCCAGCAACGTTGTTTTCTCTAAAACTATTATGGATCCAGATGCAACTCAAAGTAAGGATTATGAGGAGTCGGCAAGTGATGTAATTAAAACTTCAGATGGTAATTATGTCGTTGTAGGCACATCAATTAGCTGGGAATGGCCAATGCCAGATAATATGGATGATATCTTAATAGTAAAATTAGATGGAACTAGTGGAGACGTTATCTGGAATAAAAAAATTCATCTGAGAAACTATGATAGAGCTACCTCAGTTGTTGAAGACAATGATGGTAATTATGTGCTAACTGGATTCACTTCAAGTGATGACGCAAATAAATCTGATGTTTTCTTTGGAAAAGTAGATCCGCAAGGTAATGTCCTTACAAAAAAAGCAATTACGATTACAAAAAATTATGACGGTGGATATTCTATTTCTAAGACAGCTGATGGTGGATTCATTATTGGTGGGGAGGCCGGGCATTCTCACAATGAAGACTTCATGATTTTGAAAGTTGATCAAAATGGGAATAAAAAATGGTCTAAAAAGTTTTCTGACCATCCGGACAATTCAGCTTATGATGCAATTGAAGCTTCTGATGGGAACTTCTATTTAGTTGGCTCTAAAAGGATCGTCAACAAATTAGAAGACATAAGAATCATCAAAACAAATTCTAAAGGCAATAAAATATGGGATAAAACTTTTGGTGGTGACAAAGATGATATTGCTGAAGGCATCATTGAATCAGAAGACAATACATTTGTGATAGTAGCAGGAACTTTTTCTTATGGTAAGGGTGGTGATGTATTGCTCATGAAAATAAACAGTGATGGTGAAGTAATCTGGCAGAATAACTATGGAGGAGACAAATTAGACAAACTTCGTGAGTATGATGGAAATTCTGTAAGTGGACGCCATTTGACTAAGACTCCAAATGGAGGTTTTCTAGTCAGTGGTAACAGCAGTAGTTTTTCATCATTTGGTGGGTTATGGGTTTTTAAAACTAATAGTTCAGGTTCTCTTTTATGGAATTATAGTAACAAAGATTTGGGCGGAGCATTCGCTGCAAGGCAAGCAACTGACGGTTCGGTAATTGTTGCAGGACCAGGTTCTTCAGGAGACACAGGTGATTTATTTGTTGTAAAGATCAGATAAGAACATAACAGATTAAAATTTTTTTTAAAATATTTTCTTGAGGGTTAAGTTTTCTATTTTACAATTTAAATTTTATTTTAATGCGTCAGTCCATGAAAGACCTTGAAACAAATCCTAAAGCAGTTTTGAAAGGTATAAGAAATGCCTTCGGTGTGCCAGCCCTTCTTCTCTTTTCTGCCATGACAGGTTTCGGTTCTATGGCCCAAGAACAAGGCTTATCTCTTTATATATCCATTCTATCCCCAGTTTTGATCTGGGGTCTTCCGGGACAGGTAGTTCATGTTGAATTATATGGTCTAGGAGCTCCCTTGATCGCAATTGTTCTTGGTGTGGCAGGAGCGAACGCAAGATTTCTGCCCATGACTCTTTCGATGATGCCTGTTTTTGATGGAGCACCGCACAATCGTCGATGGAATTATTTTCTTGCCCAGTTTATTTCTATCAACACCTGGGCTGAAATGCTTAATCGGGGGCATCAGATCAAAGCTGATCGCAGGATGGCCTATTTTCTGGGTTTTTCTTTAACATGCATGATTGCAGGCATCATAGGAGTTTTTAATGGATATATGCTCTTTGAAAGTATGCCAAAAATGATATCGCTTTGCCTGATTTTCCTGGTACCTATTTATTTTGGGCTCCTTATGTCAAACACTATACATCCTCCTTTTCTGCTAGCATTTGTTTCAGGCTGTCTTTTAGGACCACCAATGCATCTTCTTACTCAGGAATGGGGACTACTGCTATCCGGAGTTATTTCGGGTAGCCTTGCATTTATGCTACGTAACAGGCTAAAAGGATCTGGAAACATTAAGGAGGTCAATGGCTGATTCATCAGCATGGATCTTTTTCCTATCTGCAGTTTTTGCTACTTATGTTTGGCGTTTTACAGGTGTAATGATAAGCCACCGTATCGAAGCTAACCATCCTATCTTTGAATGGTTTACCTGTTTAGCTTATGGCATAATTGCCTCACTGGTTGCGAGAACACTAATCCTTCCATCAGGCATGTTGGCAGAGGTTCCGCTATGGCAAAGGCTGACCCCTATGGTCTTTGCTTTTTTGGGGTTCTATCTTCTGGGAAAACGTTTGTGGGTAGGTATTGTTTTTGGAGAGACCGCTTTTATAACACTTCTATGGTTCGGTGAAATCTCGAGTTTGTGAAGTTGTGAGCATTGGAAAAAACAACTTACAATATTATAGTTTTAGATTTAAGGATTAGTAATAGCATTCACATACCGTGGGGATTATATCCTAACTAATAACCCCGGAGCACGATTAATATATTTATTCTGGAAGGTAGTAAGTATCAAAAGGTACAGCATATAGCTTTAATCCCCCTCCGTCTTATGTTGGTTGTATTTATTAACTCAAGGATTATGTAAATATTGTGTTTTTACTTATAGGATATATATTGCAAAGATTAGCTTAAAGGAAGTAATACTCTCTAGATTTTTTCTATTATTTACTCAAAAAATATCAAATATTAAGTTAGTTTTCTTACAATTTTGCACGGCTGATTGTATGTTTACTCATGGAACAATTTTTGGCAAATTGGAGCCTAAAATTTTCATCCAGCACTAAATTTGCTTCAAAAATCCCCAAATAGCACCCATCCAGTTTTCATCATTTTTACTTGTGTCCTGTCGATTACAAGTATCTTGGAAAGTCAGTGAATCAGTACAATTCCACTTCAATGACCTGCCAGATGAACTTTTAAACCCCCAATAACCAAGTTCTTTTCCTTTTGGTTCTATTGAATCCGTTGTTCCACAACCTAGGACTAGTAGTGAGATTGCTACAAAAAATATTTTCATGAGAAAATGTTTAATTTAATTATTATTGACAAGTAACGCTTGAATTATAACCAATCGTAAAATTATCCACAGCTCCAAGAGCAAAAGAGGTATTGTCTTTGGAATAGTATTTAAACGAATCTAAACTACCTAATGTAAGTGTTGACGAACCATCAATCGTTGAAGTACCACCTAAGTCTATAAATATTCTAAAATCAGTTCCTGTAAATGGACCTATGACACCTCCATCTGAATTTGCATCATTGTAAGCATGTCGACCTTTATAGCAACCAGCACTTGAACCACAACCACTGCTTTGTTTACCTATTTCTGAAGAAGCATCATCTGCTACAACAACAGAATCAGTAGATGTATTATTATCTGTGAAGATATCTATTTTTATAGTATCAGCACTACTATTTCCCTTAACCCCAAACATATAAAATAAGTAAAGATGAGACGTGTTGTCGTATTGATTGTAGAAAAATACGTTCCCTGTGGTTGCGGTAGGTGTTGGTCCCCATGTTAAGTCCACTGAGGAACTATGATAGTAGTAGTTGTTTACTGCAGTACAATCTTTGTTATCACTTGAACCGCAGATATCAGATCCATTATCAGTATAGGCCGTTACATTACCAAGTAAACTTGAACTGTTTGATGAAGTGCGCTGGTCTCCTGACCAAATGGACAAAACATTACCAGACACACATGTTCCTGTCACAACAAGGTCATAAGTCTGAGTTAATGTTTGCCCGCTTGCTGTTGTGACTGTAATTGTAATTGTATGCGTATCAATGTCAGAGGATTTAGTAGGAGTCCATTCGACAAGTCCTGTAGAGGAAATGGTCATATTATCAGGTCCATTACTCAGAGAATATGTGAGGTTATCTGAAGAAGTACCACCACTAGTGGTAAACTCGTACTGATAAGTCTGGCCAAAAGTAACCGTTTCATTGTCAGCAGAACTTGAAATCGAAAA
>SHAT01000079.1 GCA_004213175.1 Pseudomonadota bacterium
TCCATCCGCAAAAGGCAACATCCTGCAGGAAACCGACACCGCTGCACCGCCGCTGCTTCCGCCGCAGGTTTTACTTAAATCATAAGGGTTTTTTGTTACGCCAAAAACTTTATTAAACGTCTGTGAACCTGCGCCGAATTCCGGAGTATTCGTTTTGCCGAGCAAAATCGCACCGGCTTCCCGTAAACGTTCCACAAGTAACGCGTCTTCTTCCGGAATGAAATCCTCGTAAACAAGTGAGCCACATGTGGTACGTATTCCTTTTGTCTGCACCAGATCTTTGTGCGCTACCGGTAATCCATGCAGCGGACCAACTTCCTCACCCCGCGCTAATTTTTCATCGGCTTTGCGCGCTGCTTCCATGGCCATTTCCGGCAGCAAAGTGACAATGGCATTGACTTGCGGATTGACCTTTTCGATCTGCGTCAAGTGAGCTTCCATGGTTTCTAAGGCAGAAATTTCACCAGAGAATATTTTTTGGGCAAGCTCAGCTGCTGTTAAAAAACAAAGTGATGTATCATTCATATTCAATCTTTAGGAAAAATTGGCAACAATCCTACAATATCATTTTTACTAAACAAACGGATAAAATTGCTTTATTTAATACGTATTTCCTCCAGTACTTGTTGGGCTTGAGAAACCATCAAACGAGCATCGGAACTTATGACAACATAATCAAATCCTAACTCTATCATCCTTCTTGCAAACTTTGCAGTATAGCTATAAATGCCTGCGCGAATCCCTTGTGAATGAGCTTTTTTCAAAATTGATTCAATAGCTTCAAGTAAAACTGGCTCCTCATAGTTCCCGGGAGTATATCCTAAAGAAAGTCCCAAATCGCTTGGCCCAACAAAAACTGCATCTAACCCTTCCACGGTCACAATTTCATCAAGATTGTCCAGTGCTTTTTGGGTTTCGATCATTGCAAAGGTCAAAATAGTTTCATTTGCATGTTGGGCATAGTCCTCTCCCGCATAAAGAACGGCACGTCTCGGACCAAAGCTACGGGTGCCTTGCGGAGCATATCTACAATACGAGACAAGTCGTTCAGCATCTTCACGTGTGTTGATCATCGGACAAATAACACCATAGCTGCCGGAGTCCAAAACCTTCATAATGATCCCGGGATCCAGCCATGGGACACGCACAAAAGGGGTCACATCAGTCGTCGAAATTGCGGTTAGCATTGGAACAAGTTCTGAAGCATTCACCAAACCATGTTGCATATCAATTGTTAACACATCCCACCCTTGATGGGCCATGATTTCAGCAGGGAAACTATTTGCTATTGTAAGCCATCCTCCTATCGCGGCTTGTTGGTTTTTCCATAATTCCTGAACTCGATTAACTTTCATTCCATCTCCTTGTTTTGTATTTCCATTTAATTTCCAAGTTACACTACCAAAAAAATGAAATATACATCAAAGCACTCAAAGTTTCTTGACTAATATTTTTGCTTTAGTATATTCTATTCTTGAAACAATTTGGAAAATTAATTTTCATAATGCTTCAACTTTATTTTTTGAAACTACATGATCTGTTAAGGCAGTGTGTTCGATTTTAAAAAATTATTAACAATAAATTTCAAACTAATAAGAAAAAGGAGAAAGTATGAAGAAACTTGTCAAAAATCTGTTAGGGGCTATTGCGATTACGTTGTCCCTAACGTTCACAGCTGGAATTGTTCAAGCAGCTGGCCATGAGAAATACATTCTGGTCAGTCATGCTCCAGATTCGGATTCATGGTGGAACACAATCAAGAATGGCCTCGCACTTGCGGGTAAGCAGATGGGAGTCGAGGTTGAATACCGCAATCCACCAACCGGTGACCTTGCTGATATGGCCAGGATCATTCAACAGGCAGCTGCTTCAGGCCCAAATGGTATTATCACAACTCTAGCAGATCCTAACATCCTTGCAGGTCCAATCAAAGCCGCTGTTGATTCAGGTGTAGACGTAATAATTATGAACTCCGGAACCCCAGAAATGGCTCGTAAGGTTGGTGCACTAATGTATGTAGGACAGCCAGAATACGATGCAGGATATGCGGCCGGTCTCAGAGCAAAGTCAGATGGTGTAGGATCTTTCTTGTGTGTGAACCATTATGCAACTCAGCCGTCTTCGACAGAGCGTTGCCAAGGTTTCGCCGATGGCCTAGGTATTAAATTGGGTAACCAAATGATTGATTCTGGACAAGACCCCGGAGAAATCAAAAATCGTGTTATGGCATATCTGTCAGCAAATCCCAAAACTGATGCTGTCCTGACGCTTGGTCCAACCTCGGCCGACCCTACACTACTGGCTTTGGAAGAGAACGGAATGGCTGGCGACATCTATTTTGGTACATTTGACCTTGGAGGAGAAATCGTCAAAGGAATTAAGTCAGGCGTCATCAAATGGGGCATTGACCAGCAACCATTTCTGCAGGCCTACCTGCCAGTTGTGGTTATGGCCAACTACCACCGCTATGGTGTCCTGCCAGGAAATAATATCAACTCAGGCCCCGGTTTCGTAACTGCGAACGGATTAGGTAAGATCGAGAAATTTGCGGGAGAATACCGCTAATTTTGATCTTTGAGGGCGCCTATGCAGGGCGCCCTTTTTAATATCATCCCCCCTATTTCCCATCAATATTCTAGCAAAATGGCGCTCAGATGAGTGATTTAGATCAACTAACCCCCACTTCGGATGAACGTATTAAAGAATTTTCCAAACTTCGCAAGGCATTGATACGTCCAGAACTTGGAGGTATAGTCGGTACAGTAGCTGTCTTTACTTTTTTCCTTCTTTTTGCCTACGACAGCGGTATGTTTAACAGTCAAGGTATTATGAACTGGTCGATTGTTTCTGCACAGTTTGTGATTATAGCCGTTGGTGCCTGTCTTTTAATGATCGCAGGTGAATTTGACCTGTCAGTTGGTTCGATGATAGGCTTTGCGGGAATGATGATAGCAATTTTTTCTGTCACATTGGAATGGCCTGTCTGGCTGGCAATCCTTATGACCTTTGTAATGTGCATATCGATAGGTGCGCTAAACGGATTCATTGTAATACGTACTGGTCTTCCGAGCTTCATCGTGACTCTAGCTTTCCTTTTCATCTTGCGCGGTCTAACAATTTTTCTACCACAGGTAATCGTTCGTAAGACAATAATAGGAGGAGTAAAAGATGTAGCAGAAGGTGATTGGCTCGCTGTTATTTTCGACGGCAAGATTCTGACTGGTCTATTTTCTTGGCTAGGAGAAGAAGGCCTTATTGCTACATTCGAGCGGGGTACGCGAGCTGGTCAACCCGTGGTCAGCGGAATTCCGATGCTAATCGTCTGGGCAATTGTCCTAATGTTTTTGGGGCATTTCCTCCTGACCCGAACACAGTTCGGCAATTGGATATTTGCATCAGGTGGTGATGCGGAAGCAGCACGAAATTCTGGTGTGCCTGTCAACAAGGTTAAAATTCTAATGTTTATGTTTACCGCATTCTGCGCAACAGTTTTCGCTACTTGTCAGGTGATGGAATTCGGTTCAGCAGGTGCAGACCGTGGTTTATTGAAAGAATTCGAGGCGATCATCGCAGTCGTCATAGGAGGTGCACTCCTGACCGGTGGCTACGGTTCGGTTATCGGGGCAGCATTAGGAGCCCTTATCTTTGGTGTTGTACAACAGGGATTATTTTTCGCAAATGTTGAAAGCTCACTATTCCGTGTGTTCCTTGGGGTTATTCTTCTCTTTGCCGTTATTCTCAACACCTACATCCGCCGTATCATCACCGGAGAGAAATAAAATGAATCAAGAGGAAAGACCTATCATCCAGATGAAAAACATTGAGAAGCATTTCGGTTCTGTCATTGCCCTTTCTGGTGTTTCTATAGATGTCTTCAGTGGTGAATGTCACTGCCTTTTAGGTGATAACGGTGCTGGAAAATCAACATTCATTAAGACTATGTCAGGGGTATATAAACCCACACATGGTGAAATCCTGTTTGAAGGCCGACCAATGCATTTCTCCAATCCTCGTAACGCGATTGAGGCTGGTATAGCAACAGTCCATCAGCATCTTGCAATGATACCACTAATGTCGGTCAGTCGAAATTTTTTCATGGGTAATGAGCCTGTGAAAAAGATTGGTCCGCTAAGACTATTTGATCATGAATATGCTAACAGGGTAACAATGGAAGAAATGAGCAAAATGGGTATAAAATTGCGGAGTCCTGAACAGGCGGTAGGTACTTTATCAGGAGGAGAACGCCAAACAGTAGCAATTGCCCGAGCAGTTTATTTCGGAGCAAAGTTGTTGATATTGGACGAGCCAACTTCAGCACTAGGTGTGCGCCAAACTGCAAATGTGCTGATGACAATAGACAAGGTGCGTAAGCAGGGTGTTGCAGTCGTCTTCATAACACACAACGTGCTCCATGCTTTCCCAGTTGGTGATCAATTTACCTTACTAAATCGAGGCCATAGCATGGGAACATTCCGTAAAAATGAAATCGAACAGGATTCATTACAGACTATGATGGCTGGTGGTGAGGAAATTCAGGATCTTGAGGCAGCAATCCGGGAAGGGGAATAATTTAAATAAAATACCTCTCACAAAACATGCTGTTTGTTTATAATTATATTGTCTCTACTTAAATTCACTAAAGAAAGAAATAAAAAAATGGACTAAATCGATAATGAATCCCCGTAAAGAAATTTTTTCTGTTTATAAGTTGATTTTCTCGTGATTTCTGATCCATTCCATGACTGGTAAACCTCAAACAATTTAATTTTTCAATGGTTTATCTGAACAATAGTTTATTTATCTTTTCAATAATGTATAAGAAGATTTGTTGACCCTTTAAAAAAAATTAATATTCACTAAAACCAGAGAAACAAAATGAGAACTATTCGTCTTACAATGGCCCAAGCTTTGTTACGTTTTCTGGATGCCCAATATGTAGAACTTGATGGTTATGAACACAAGTTCGTCCATGGAGTGATGGGAATTTTTGGGCACGGTAATGTAACAGGACTTGGGGAAGCATTAGAATATGGAGATTCCAGTTTACGTTTTATCCAAGGAAACAATGAACAAGGTCTGGTTCACGCCGCAACAGCGTTTGCCAAACAGAAAAACCGTTTGGGAATTTATGCTTGCACAAGTTCGATTGGTCCTGGAGCTACAAACATGATTACAGGAGCAGCTACAGCCACTGTTAACCGTATCCCAGTATTACTTTTGCCAGGGGACTCATTTTCCTCACGTCAGCCAGACCCTGTGCTACAACAAATAGAAACTCCTTGGGATCACACGATTAATGCAAACAACGCTTTCAAACCCGTCAGTCGCTATTGGGACCGCATCGAACGCCCGGAACAGTTAATGGTTGCGGCACTAAATGCCATGCGTGTGCTGACTGACCCTGTGGAAACCGGTGCAGCAACACTTTGTTTGCCGCAAGATACTCAGGCAGAAGCTTATGATTACCCAGATTATTTTTTGGCAAAGCGGATCTGGCATCTGGATCGGCGACCGTTAAATCCAAGGTCACTTCGTGAAGCGACTACACTTTTGAGCAAAGCTAGAAAACCACTCATCATAGCTGGGGGAGGTGTTCATTATTCACATGCATCAGACACTCTCCGTGATTTTGCTGAAACCTTTGGCATTCCAGTGGGTGAAACACAGGCAGGAAAAAGTGCAATGAGTTGGAAAAACTCAATGAGCGTCGGTGCGATTGGTGTCACTGGAACTTCAGCAGCCAATTTACTAGCGAATGAAGCTGATGTGGTTCTCGTGGTCGGATCTAGGCTACAAGATTTCACAACGGCCTCAAAACAGATATTTAGTCCAGAAGTAAAATTGTTACACCTCAATGTTAGTCAATACGATGGTCTCAAAATGGACAGTATAGCCTTACAGGCTGATGCGAAATTCGGGTTGGAATCCCTAAAAGATATACTCCAAACAGAGAGTTATCAAACCAGCCTGGAATATCGCGAACGAATATCTGAATTGCAATCTGAATGGAATGTCGAGGTGGACCGCCTTTATCAATTAAATTCTGAAGAGGGTAATGTGCAAACTTTGATTATAGGAGCCCTCAACAAATTCATGTCCCCGGAAGATGTAGTTCTTTGTGCTGCAGGCAGTTTGCCTGGAGATTTGCATCGACTGTGGCGCTCAGAGTTACCGAAGAGCTATCACATGGAATACGGCTATTCCTGCATGGGCTACGAAGTTGCTGGAGGACTTGGTGCAAGGCTGGCGATGGATAAAGGCGAACTTTACGTCATAGTCGGGGATGGAAGTTATTTGATGCTCCATTCCGAAATTCTTACAGCACTTAAAGAACATGTCAAAATCAATGTAATTCTGTTGGATAATTCCGGTTATCAGTGTATAAAAAATCTACAAATGGCTCACGGCAGCGTAGGCTTTGGGAATGAGTTCCGCTACAGAGAGAAAAATTCTGATAGACTTATAGGTAAAATTACACCAGTTGATTTCAAAAAATACGCAGAAGCTTTAGGGGTTAAGGCTTTTTATGCGAACAACGTTAATGAATTTAAAGAATTACTTCGAACAACTAGAAAAGAAGACGTATCAACGTTGATTGAAGTAAAAGTACTTCCCGGTACAATGACAGATGGTTATCATAGTTGGTGGCGCGTTGGTATTCCCGAGGTTTCCAATTGTAAAGCAACCACTGATTCAAATCTGAAAATGTCTGAAGAAATTAGCAAAGCTAGGGCATACTAAGGTTCATTTAAAATATTATTTACAAAACTATTCAAGGTTTTTTATGTTTTCAAAAAACTCCATTCAATTGTCTATTGCTCCTATAGCATGGACCAACGATGACCTGCCGGAACTCGGAGGGCACATCACCTTTGAGCAATGTATTGACGACATGGCAGCCGCTGGATTTACCGGTAGTGAAATCGGGAATAAATATCCTAAAGACCCCATTGTGCTAAAATCAGCTCTAGATAATCGAGGTCTACAAATTTCATCAGCATGGTTTAGCACTTTTTTCAGTGAAGAAGGAAGAGCCGAGGACACAGTCAATAATTTTGTAGAGCATATGAATTTTCTTAAAGCCGTGGGAGCAAAAGTAATAAACATTTGTGAATGTGGCCATTGTATTCAAATGACACCACTACACGTATTTGATCGTCCTAATTATTCTGATGAGCAATGGCTAAACGTCGCTAAAGGATTAAACCGTGTCGGTGAAATAGCCCAACAAAATGATATGGTGATTGCCTATCACTATCACATGGGAACAATGATTCAGGGTGCCGAAGAAACTGATAGAATCATGGAAATGACTAACCCTGATTTGGTTCATCTTCTTGTAGACACCGGACACTCCTACTACTCTGGGGGAGACCCATTGGCAATGGTTCAAAAGTATGGTTCACGTATACGAAATGTACATCTAAAAGATATTCGTCAGCCTGTACTTGACGAGGTTAAAAGAAACAAACTAAGCTTTCTGGAATCGGTTAAATCTGGTGTTTTTACTGTTCCAGGTGACGGTTGCATCGAATATGATTCAATTTTTCAAACTCTCGAAGACAATAATTATCAAGGTTGGTTTGTGGTAGAAGCAGAACAAGATCCAGACAAAGCTAATCCTTTAGAATATGCTAAAAAAGCTAGAACTTTTATTCGTGAACATACAGGAATATAAATGAGGAATCGATTTCACAACACCCCCCCACTACGTTATGGAATGGTTGGTGGAGGAGTAACAAGCCAAATTGGTGACAGTCACAGGGCTGCCTTGAGTCGAGACAGCTATTTTCAACTTGTCGCTGGGGTCTTTGACATTGATGAAGAACGCGGACAACAATTTGGCAAATCATTGGGATTGAATTCAGATCGTACGTATGCGGACTACCGTCAGATGGCGAAAGCAGAATCATCACGCGAAGATAAAATTCAAGTCGTTGGAGTAATGACTCCTAACAGTACGCATTACACAATAGCAAAAACATTTATTGAATCTGGGGTTAACGTTATTCTGGAAAAGCCGATTACGACAAACACAGATAATGCACTTGAATTGATAAGACTTGCTAAAGAGAACGATGTCATTTGTGCATCCATGTACGGCTATAGCGGCTACCCAATGGTCAGGCAAGCAAGAGCCATGGTGGAGGCTGGAGAGCTAGGCGAGATCAGGGTAGTACAGACAGAATTTGCGCATGGGAATTGTGCGACAGCTGTTGAAAAACATAGCGAAGGCGCCGCTTGGCGAAACGATCCAAAAACGTCTG
>SHAT01000008.1 GCA_004213175.1 Pseudomonadota bacterium
AAACGAAGTTGGAACTATTACGGTCGGAGGAGCTTGCAATAGTTCAAACACTAATGCCTCCGCTAGTAACAATACTATAACCTTCGGCACCACATCAGCCTTGGTGGATAATACCTCCTACGGCAACTGTACCATCAGGGTTACTGACACTGCAAATAACCCTAGTAGCGTACTATCGGTCACTTCTTTTACGATTGATACAACGGCACCGACTTTATCCTCAACTTCTCCCGCAGACAATGAAAGGTCAATTGCAATAACTGATAATATTTCCATAACTTTTTCTGAATCAATGAGCGCGGCTTCAGTAACAACTAACACTTCAAATACAAGCTGCTCTGGATCATTTCAATTGTCTTCAGATAGTTTCAGTAGTTGTATACAGATGGCCTCATCTCCATCTAGTTCCGATAACACAACTTTTAGCATTACACCATCTCCAAAGCCCTTCTATTCAACAACTTACAAAATACGTGTTACAACTGGTGTAGAAGACAGTGCGGGTAATAATATAGCCAGTCAGTATACGCAGACTTACGGCTTTAAGACATCTACAACATTCCCAACAACTGCAGGTGCATATCACACTTGCACCATTTTAGAAAACAGCTCAGTCAAGTGCTGGGGCAAAAATGACTCTGGGCAATTGGGCTTAGGAGATACAAACAGCCGAGGAGATGGAGCAAATGAAATGGGAGCCAACCTCTCTTCAGTTGACCTGGGTACAGGAAGAACTGCTAAGGCCATCGCGGCTAATAGGGTTGCCACTTGTGCCATACTCGACAACTCATCTATCAAGTGCTGGGGGAAAAATGATCGAGGACAACTAGGGCAAGGAAATACGAACAGCCTTGGAGATGCAGGAAGCGAAATGGGAGACAACCTGACACCGATTGACCTTGGGACTGGAAGAACTGCTACTGCTATCGCTGGTGGAGGATGGCACAATTGCGCCATACTCGACAATTCATCTATCAAATGTTGGGGGATTAATAGTGCAGGGCAACTGGGGATTGGGTCTACAGACGACCGTGGAGATGGAGCAAATGAAATGGGTGACAACCTCCCATCGATTGACCTTGGGACCGGAAGAACAGCTACAGCCATTGCGGCTGGAGGAGCCCACAGTTGCGCCATACTCGACAACTCAGCGGTTAAGTGCTGGGGCAAAAATGATGCTGGACAATTGGGACTAGGTGATACAAACAACCGCGGAGATGGAGCAGATGAAATGGGAGACGACCTTGACGCAGTTGACCTTGGCACCGGAAGAACCGCTGTGTCCATCACTGCTGGTTATGCTCACACATGTGCGCTGCTAGATAACTATTCTGTGAAATGTTGGGGAGATGCCGCTGAAGGCCAAATGGGAACTGGTAAAACATTCGATCTTGGAGATGCAGCAGGTGAAATGGGAGATAGCCTTACTGCAATTGATCTAGGAACCGGTAGAACGGCAACTGCTATTTCAGCTGGCCGCAGTCACACTTGTGCCATGCTAGACAACTCAAGTATCAAGTGTTGGGGTAGTAATGATAGTGGACAACTCGGACTTGGAGACACTAGCAATCGTGGAAACACCGTACAAGGCGACGGATCTAGCCAAATGGGAGACAACCTCCCATCAATTGACCTTGGCACCGGAAGAACAGCAAGAGGAGTAATTACTGGCGAAGGACTACATACTTGTACCATCATGGACAACTCATCTATCAAGTGCTGGGGGTATAATGCTAGTGGACAACTGGGCATAGGCGATACAGACTCTCGCGGCGATGGAGCAAATGAAATGGGAGATAATCTGCCTAGCATAAGTTATTAGAACTTTTTCCACATTTGATTGTTTAGAAAAAATTTTGAGTTTCAAAATACTTGAATAATGAATATTTATCTCTTAGTTAGATATTACTAATTAAAAAGACATCGTATAAATTTTTTACTTTATGATGAAAAATTTACTAAAATTTAATTTAATCAGTTTATTGGTCTTCACTACTTTATTTATTATGTCCTGTGGACGTGAACCAGGGAGTGATTCTACAAGTAATGATTATTTAAAAGCAATCAGTTCCATCTCTTCCTCTGTAATCAATACAATAAAAGGGACAGAAATACCGATTCTGAACCATATCAAATCTCCATCTCTGCAAGAGAACAATCTCGTCTCCTATGGATTCAGTAGCTCGAAGGCTGGGACAATAAATTATTCAGGAGGTTGCTTCAGTTCAACTAGAAATGCAATCGCAGGAGACCACCACATCCTTTTTGTAACAATGGTGGAAGGAAGATATGATAACTGTGCCATAGAGGTCACTGACACTAAGGGTAATAAGAGCGAACCTTTAAGAATACCATCATTTAAGGTAGATTTCTCTCCGCCAGAATTGTCTCAAATCGGGGGATTTAGGGTTCAAGGCAGGAATGTAAAGATAAAGATAAAAGCAAATGAAGCAGGAAGTCTGGCCTATTCAGGAAACTGTAACGGAGATCTCCAGAATTTGAATAAGGGCAAATCTGAAGTCACAATCAGCTTTCCAGGTGACGGTCTGTACAGAGGCTGTAAACTTAAGTTGAGCGATTCCTCTGGGAATACTAGCAAACCTTTATTATTAGGCAATGTTAGGATTGATTATTCACTACCTGTTCTCACAGAGATCAATCCTGTTCCTAAAAAGACAAATTCTAATAGGCCTAGCTTCTCTTTCAAAACCTCCAAGTCTGGCACACTCAAATTCAACGGTAGATGCAAAGGCAACGTTGACAATGCTGTTGCCGGCATCAATCATATTGCGCTAATGACAGCAGAACCAGGAGACTACGATGACTGCACAATGACTCTCACCGATTCCTCCAACAACCGAAGCCAACCTTTGAGGATTTCTCCTTTTGAGATAGTAGAGGATCAGTCATAATATTCAGTCTTGCCTATGAGAGGTTGTCCTGTCACAGCCATTTTGTTGCCGAATCGGAATGCATTTCCCCCTGCCAAATAATTTCGAGGCTCTATAATCTGGCAATTACTTTATTTCATTCAGGAAAACAAATTAATCTAAAGTGAAAACAGAATTTCGTCCAAGCTTTTGGCTACCAGGAGCTCATTTACAAACCATTTGGGCTTCCAAATTTAGATCTCTTCCTTATCCAGACACCACCAAAGAGCAAATAGAATTAGATGACGGAGATTTTATCAATTTGTTCTGGTTAACTGAAGGAAAAGGTCCGATTGTAATTATTGTTCACGGTTTGGAAGGAGATCTTTCTTCTAACAATGTCAAAGGAATGTTTGGAGTTTTTAGAAAAATGGGATGGAATGGGGTCCTTCTGCTTAACCGAAACTGTGGGGGGATCTCAAACAGGCTTCAGCGGACCTATCATGCAGGTGAAACGGGAGACCTGGACTTTGTTGTCAATCTGGTAAAAAAAAGATTCCCTGATGTCCCTTTGATGGTCTATGGATATTCACTTGGAGGTAATATCCTATTGAAGTGGCTTGGGGAGAAAGGTGATAATGCTCGAATCAATGCTGCCGCAGCGGTATCTACACCTTTCGACCTTGGATCTTCTACTTCCATCCTGGAGAAAGGTTTTTCAAGAGTTTACCAGAGTCACTTTGTCAATCTGCTGCGTGCATCAGCAAAAAGGAAATTCCGGGATCTACCACCTTTATTTAATCCAGGTGACTTGAATAAAATAAAGACTATAAGAGAGTTTGATGAAAGGGTTACGGCGCCATTACATGGATTCAAAAATGCTAATCACTATTATTTAGAATCATCCTGTAAACGATTCCTTGATAATGTCAAAGTTACTACGCTAATAATGAATTCACTTGATGACCCTTTTTTGGACACAAAAACTTTCCCGGACCAAAAAGAAGTCTCTGAGATGATTGAACTTGAATTCCTTCAAAAGGGAGGTCATGCAGGATTTATAACTGGAAATGTTTGGAATAAATTTAGTTTTATAGAAACCAGGATTCCAGAATTTTTTAGGGGAAAAATTGAAATAAAAACATGAAGAACCTATTCTTTGAAAAGTAATTTGAAAGAACAAATAGATTTACGCAGGAGCTTTTTCAGTAAATCTCCTCAGGAATTGAGAACAAAAATTACTACAAAAATACTTTTTTGTTTAGGACTTGTGCTTATACTACTACAAAATTCCTGCTAAATAATTTTTAGATTCAGTAAAATCAGCGTCAAAACAGTAATTCATGGTTTGGAAACGTTCCCGGAAATGTGCTACTTCGTCAGCTACATTCCTACCACGAACAGCCTCAGTGAAAATTGTAGCAAATTCACGAAAATCTTCCTCCCTCATACCAAATCGGGTCATTTCTGCAACACCCATACGCAATCCAGAACTTGAAGTAAAACTCTCGTCAGAAGGTATTGCCTGATAGTTTAGGATGATATTACTTTCTTCCAATTCCTTGGCAACTGCGCATCCCTGAGCATAACCTACAAATACAACAACTTGGTGCGTTTCTGTGTAGCCCACTTCTGGGTCCCCCTCTACCTCCAAGCCCTCATCAACGAGTGCCTTGGCAAAGGCTTTTGCATTTGCGATCACTTGTGGCTGATAGGTATCCTTAAAGGCATTCATTTCAATTGCCCCCATCAACAATCCCAGCAAGGTACCAAGGTGGTGGTTACTTACCGCTCCTGGAAATGCACGGCGCTCAATTGCTTTCCAGAATTCAAACTCCGGAACTCCTTCTTCATAATTTGCTCCAATAACTCCACGCTGAGAACCGTAAAAGGTTTTATGAGTAGAGCCAGTGATAATATCCGCACCTTCAGCAAGTGGATCTTGGAAATGAGGTCCGATCAGACCAAGAACATGCGCCATATCGTACATGATGACCGGCCTTGTTTTTTTTGCCTCAATCATTTTTCGGATTGCAGCAACTGGTTCGGCATGAAGAATCATACTCTTGCCGAGAATAATCAGTTCGGGATCAAAGCGGTCAAGCAGGTTGGCGGTTTCCTTTAAATCAATACTATACGGATTTTCAGGTAGAACCGGGAAATTGAGGACTGAGTATTTTTCTGTTACGGGATCTTTAGCAACATAATCACGCAGTGCACCCATAGGCTGTGAGCTAAGATGTCCTCCTTTACTGATGTGATTATTCATCACAAGTGGAATTCGACGAGGTTCACTTCGACGATCGGTGCGGTTTATAAAATCAACGAGAGCGCTAAAAACTGTCATGTTCGCCATCTGACCGCTGATGACCCGAGTCTCTACCAATGGATAGCCTAGAAATTTTTTCATTTCTTCAACAAGGCGATCCTCAGTCCAAGCGATAAATTCTGTTCCTTGATAGTAGAATACCTCCTGCTCAAAGGCTGCCAGCAATTCCTTGTGTTCTGCGTAACGACCACATGGATCAGTAACTTGTAGTAAACGAACAAGGCTAGACTGAGTCATTTCTGAAGGAATCAGGTTAACGCATCGGCGTTGTCTCCACTCATGATTCTCCAGACTTTTCTTCAAGATCAGGTTAACCTGTTCTTGAGGAGTGGCTGTTACCTTTACATCACTTATTGTTTCCCAGTCAACTGGTATTGCCCTGAAATATGGAGGTGCCTCAGAGCGCCCATGCCATTTGACCAACTGTGCATCAAGACTTCGTCCTCTGACTTCTATTTCTAGTTCCTGATCTACTGGTATTTCTGCATCAATGTAAGCCAAAGCGATTGCTCTTCGATCCTGTTCTTCCATGATTTGCATCGTCGCGCCTTCACCTTCAAATTTCCAGTAAGGCACCATCGTTCCACTTGTAATAACCCCGACCTTTTTTCCAGATAAAAACACTGTATCCCCCTGCCTCGTAACACCTTTAGCCTTCAGAGCAAGTGGTAAAAATCGGCGAGGCAAAACGTCAGAGTTTTTATATTGCCCCATACGTATTTTACGGATTTCCTCAAACTGTGCCCTTAAAGAGTCGCGTCCCACAAAATCACCCTTACGCCTTGAGAAACTAACTGCAACTGAAGTGAGTGGAAAAGCAAACGCAGGTATCTCTTTACCATCTGGATCTAGTCCAAATTCATGACCATAAAGCGGCATGCCTGCTTCAAGCCTTAAAGTATCACGAGCACCCAAACCGGCCGGAACCACACCCATGTCCTTACCTGCTTCCTCAATACGAGACCAGATAGCCTCCATCTTTGCCGCTGGTGCAAACAATTCAAATCCAATTGGTTCGCCAGTATAACCTGTACGTGCCAGTAAAACTTCTGTACCTAAAATAGTTATTTTGGAGAGGCTGTTACGGAAAGTTTCGGGCATCGTACCTTCGCGCTTTATCTCTGAAAGAATGCGTCCGGAAAGAGGCCCTTGAAAGGCAATCATCCCAACTTCAAACGTTTCATCATTCAGGCTTACATCAAAATTTTTGGCCAACTTCTTAAAATGATTCCAGTCCTTTTCACGGTTCGAAGCATTGACGACCAAAAAATATTCATCTCCCGGATGATAGAGGTAAGCATCATCAAGCAGCCCTCCGTTTTTGTTGGGAATCAAAGTGTACTGAGCCTGCCATGAATCAAGTGACTCCACATTGTTGGTGAGAACGTGTTGTAAAAAAAGTACGGTATCTTTACCACTAATGCTGAAGCGTCCCATGTGACTTACATCAAACAATCCACCATAACGTCTTGTGGAAAGATGCTCCTTTAGAATTCCTGTACCGTACTGCAAAGGCATGTCCCAACCACCAAAGTCAATTAGCTTACCTTCGTTTGCTTTGTGCCATGAATGAAGAGACGTACGGGAAAGTCCCTCAGAGGAATTATTTTTTTCAGTCATTTATATTTGGAGAATATTGAGGTATTTTGGGGTTCTTCCAGTCAGAAATTTAGCAGATTAAACTTCAAACAAGCGAAAAGACTTGGATTTTCTTAACTAATATGAACTTTAACATATGACAAAAGAGGAGTCAAAAGTTATTTCTCTGATTATCCTGTAGATAATAGGATTTACAAAGAAAAAAGTGTAAACTCTTTTACTAGAGGGTGAGAAGAGTGATAGAGTTAAAAATACTACAGGGTTAGAGTCAGGTATTAATTATAATGATCACAAAAGCATATGGGAATTAGAGCAAAAAAACTTGATTACCCTACCTATATTTCCTAGAATCAGTGTGTTTTTAAATTCCATTTTTTCAAGAAATTTTTTAGGAGAATCTAAATGAGTAACATAATCGGCAACCATGTTGGAGGTTCAAGGGTTAGCCTAAGTGGAGGTACCCTCCAAGATGTTTTCAATCCTTCAACCGGAGAGGTTTCCGGTCAGGTACGTTTATCGAGTCCAAAGGAATTAGATGATGTAGTTAAAGTTGCAAGCGAAGCAGCAGTTTCCTGGGCGGCAATACCTGCGGCGAAACGTGCTCAGGTTATGTACAGATTCAAACGTTTACTCGAAGAAAATTCAGAAAAAGTCGCCAATTCCATTAGCAGTGAACATGGGAAAACACACGATGATGCATTAGGCGAGGTAGCACGAGGACTGGAGGCAGTTGAATTTTCCTGCGGTATCCCGCATTTGCTAAAAGGAACTTTCAGTGAACAGGTAGCAGCTTCAATTGATGTTTATTCAATTCCACAGCCACTAGGTGTTGTTGCTGGTATTACACCTTTTAACTTTCCTGCAATGGTACCAATGTGGATGTTTCCGAATGCTCTTGCGTGCGGAAATGCTTTCATTTTGAAACCATCTGAACGAGACCCCAGTGTAACTTTAATCATTGCTGATCTGCTAAAAGAAGCAGGTTTGCCGGAGGGTGTCTTCAGTGTGGTTCAGGGAGACAAAGTTGTGGTTGATGCTATTCTCGATAATCCGGAAATCAAAGCAGTCAGTTTTGTTGGCTCAACTCCCGTCGCGGAATATATCTATACCCGTGGATCAGGGAACGGGAAACGTGTTCAAGCTCTAGGAGGGGCAAAAAACCATATGGTTATTATGCCTGATGCAGACATGGATCAGGTCGTTGACGCATTGATGGGTGCAGGGTATGGATCCGCTGGAGAAAGGTGCATGGCGATTTCTGTACCTGTTCCTGTGGGAGAAAAAGTCGCAGATGAATTGATGGATCGAATGGTACCCCTGGTGAAAAAATTACCGGTCGGACCTCCAAGTGATTCTAGTGTTGCAATGGGCCCTGTCATCACAAAACAAAGTTTAGAGAGGATTACTGCTCTGCTCCAGAGTGGTGTTGATCAAGGTGCAAAATTACTGGTCGACGGTCGGAGCTTAAAAGTTCCTGGACACGAAAATGGATTTTTCATCGGAGCTTCACTTTTTGATCAGGTAACCCCGGAAATGGAAATTTACAAAGAAGAAATATTTGGGCCTGTTCTTTCATCTGTTCGTGTTTCTGATTATGAAGAGGCGATTAAGCTGATTCACAATAATCAATACGCAAACGGCGTGGCAATTTTTACAAGAGACGGAGACGCTGCAAGAGATTTTGTAAACCGTATTGAAGTCGGAATGGTAGGTGTAAACGTACCTATTCCTGTGCCAGTCGGTTACCATAGTTTTGGCGGATGGAAAAAATCACTTTTCGGAAGTCATCACATTTACGGTCCTGAAACAATTCACTTTTACACACGTCTCAAGGCTGTTACTTCACGTTGGCCAACTGGAATAAAAGCTGGTGCACAATTTAATTTTCCTACTATGTCTTGATATAAACAGCAGATATAAAAACTTTCTATATAAATAAGACTATCTGTATACAACTTACAACTTCTTACTTTCCACAACGGAAGAGGATAATTCCTGAATGAGTAAAATGGAATTCATTAGCTTAACTGATTTAACTCCGATTTTTCCTGAAATAATCGTGCTCCTGACTGCCTGCACTGTTTTATTGGTTGATCTTTTTGCTACTAATAAAAACAGATCCACGACCCTGGCAGTAACCACGATCATTGGTTTATTTTTGGCAATGTTATTAGAAATTCAGTTGCACGGGAAGGATATCGTTGGGTTTTACGGAACAGTTGTCGCAGATGATTTTTCGATACTTTTTGAATTTATCTACATGAGTGTTGCGATCGTGACTGTCTTTGTCTCACGGCATTATATTTCCGAAAATGAAATGAATTTTGGAGAATATTACGTACTGCTCCTTACCGCTGTTTCCGGAATGATGTTCATGACTTCCGGACTTGATTTACTGGTAATATTCATTGGGCTAGAGGTTATGTCTATTTCCAGCTACATCCTGGTAGGTATGAAACGCAAGGTAGCCGTAGCCAATGAAGCCGCTCTAAAATATTTGCTGCTTGGGGCTTTTTCCACAGGTTTTTTACTTTACGGAATTTCTTTACTTTACGGAGCAACCGGAAGTACGTTACTACCAGTGATCATTGCCGAAATTCAACAGAACGGCTCAGAGAATCCACTTGTCATTGTAGGAATTGCACTTGTAGTTGTAGCAATGAGCTTCAAAATTGCGATCGTACCGTTTCATATGTGGACACCTGATGTTTATACCGGAGCTCCCACTCCGGTCACAGGCTTCCTTTCCGGAGCAGCAAAAGCTGCAGGTTTTGCCGTATTTATTCGTGTACTAATGACCGGAATTCCGATTGAGGGTGCAAATTGGGGAAACCTCTTTTGGACTCTTGCAGTATTGACCATGACAGTTGGGAACCTCATGGCTTTAAGGCAAAACGAAGTCAAACGTATGCTAGCTTATTCCTCTATTGCTCATGCAGGTTATGTGCTGGTGGCAATTACAGTTGGAAGCACTTCTGCCATTAGCGGTGTTATTTTTTATTCCTGTGCATACGCTTTAATGGGGACAGGAGCTTTTGGAATTTTAACCATCCGGGATGCAGGTCGTTTACCCACTACTTTTGATGATTTAGCGGGTTACGCAAAACGAAATCCGACGCTTGCATTGCTAATGAGTTTATTTATTTTTTCTTTAGTAGGTCTACCGCTAACGGGAGGATTCATTGGGAAATTTCAAATTTTCAGTGCAGCCCTAGAGGGAGGTTGGATATGGCTTACAGTGATTGGAATACTTAACAGCGCTCTATCAGTTTATTACTATTTGCGGGTTGTAATGTTCATGTATATGCGTGAAGGTGCTCTTCCGGATGGCACTGTTGTTTCATCGGGGAACACGTCCCGTTTTGCCTTGACAGGTCTGCTTTTAACCGCATTAGCGGTAGTCTATCTTGGCATTTTCCCGGATCAAATATTGGAACTGGCATCTTTGTCCATTTTGGCACTGCTCTAAATAAACAGAATAATAAACTAAGGACGACAAAGATGTATGACATTAATTGTCTGTGCAAAATTTTTATCTGGGCAATTTAATTAATTAGCACGGACTCTTCTTACATTTATATTTTGTAGTAGGGTGATAAAAATGACTGCGCTTTTTGCATGAAATCCTGAATGCTTAAAGTACAAAGGTGATTCAGTAAGCTGGAAGTGATGGTCTGTGAGCGTCGATATTCTGGGATATTTGCTTATCAAACTTTAGAAGTATATCTACATCGTTCAAATCTAACCGAGATTAAAGTCCGTCTCAGACTAATTTCACTAAGAAAAAGAAATATTTTACTACCTATCAAAATAAACAGTCACTCTCAGGGAATATCTGTACAACTGAATCCGGAAGGGGGCTCTGGCTATGACAAGAGCTCACCGGTATCAGAACTTCCTTAACCGCAACTGCTAAAGGCAAACTCTATGACGATGCAGTGTTGGATACTTGGACTATTGGAAAGAGGAAATATCTGCAAAACGCGGTCAACGATTTCACATCTAAAAATAATGAGTCCCCCGTTTACATTTCCAAAAACTCATTTTTTCCATTTCTCCTTTTTTAGCTATTTGTTAACCATATCCCTGCTTTTCACGGGTTGTGCAGTAAATCATATTTCTTATCAGACTCCTCCCCAGACTAAAGAACTTTCTGGCATTAATTCAATTTATGTTAATCAATTTAAGGGTGAGCAGTCGGTCTTGTTTAACAAAATTTTAACCCATGAAATTAATCAGCATCAGTTTTTGAAATACTTAGCCGTTTTTCCAGAAAAAAAAGATTTAAATGCGGCAGTACTTTCAGTCGAAGTAAGTCGTTACGCAGCACATGATACAGAAGAAACCATTCAGCAAAAACACATTTCACTGGTCGAAAAAAAGGTCCTGCAAGACAATCCTGCTGGGCTAAACACTGTAAAGCGTGTTTTTGAATTTATCGAAAAATCTTATCCTGAGCGCTTGATCAAACGTACGCTGGATTTAGAATTATCGTTTAAAATAATCAATGCTTACGGAGACAAAACTCTTTATTTAAATTCTGAAAATGCTAGCCTGAAACAAAATTTCAGAGGAGAAGAAAACATTCTTCTCATTCCGGATAAAATGGACGAAATGGTACTCTTAGCACAAAAGTTAATACAAAAATTTCTAGACCGAATCAATCCTGAGGAACAAGAACGAATTGTTGCTTTGGAAAAAGGGACGAATCCGGTACCATGGACTTTGGGCATGCTGGATTTCGGTCACCCTAGGATTATACGTTCGAACCATTTTGCCAGCGGAATGAGATACGATCTTGCTCTGAAAGGTTGGAATTATGTCCTTTTTGAACCAAGGAATTATCCGGAATCAGAGAGCTTTTTTTTCAACGATGAAGTTTATTCTCGTCTAAAAAGAGCGGGGTTACCACACACCACTTTGGAGCCTTTGCTGGAAGTGCACGATAAATCGTTTGATCGGGATGAAATAAATATTATACTTATGGGGCTAATCCAAAATCAGGATTATAAAAACTATTCACAAATTATAAAATCACATGCACGAGTATCCCAAAACGTCGATCGATTAAATTTAGCAGCAGCGCACTACAACCTGGGTGTAGTCTATAATTTACGAAGTGAACTTGAGTTAGCTGGATTTCACTTTGCTAGAGCCAACGCATATAATCCTCATGAAAAATATTCTCAGGCATGGGCAGAAATCCAGCATCTAAAAGGAGATTACAATCCCCTGGATGAATTGATGGACCTTTCAGTTGAATCAGCGGGGACACTCACCCCTCCTGGAGGTGCTTTGTTGCAGCCAATAAAATTTAAAACTCCTTAATTTTATTTTAAACCTAAAAACAAAGTTAAGTTTCTCTACTAATATTTGCGGAGAATTTTTCTATACTTTTATTTTCTCACCTTTCAGTTAATATTTTATGAAATTGTTTTTAACACTAATGGTTCTAGCCTTTCTTTTTTGTCCTCCTATAAAAGCACTAGAAGTTACCGTTAATTCTTCTGCCAAAATATACAACTCAGACATAAATCATACTAAAATACAGGCATTAAAGAATGTTTTGCATGCGGCACTTAAAAAAACTGTTAGTACTTTGCTCGATGAAAAGACAATTAACTACAACTACGAAATAATCAAAAACGAAATCTACAGATATAACAAGAAATTCATTATTGATTATTTAATCCTTAGTGAAAAACAAGATTTTATAAATAATCTTTATAAAATCTCAATAACCGCCAATGTTGATGAAAAGAAAATTCTCCAAAAAATAGAGACCTTAAGAATTCTGCCGAAAAGTTGGAAAAATAAACGACTGTTAGTGGTATACCATAATAAAACAGATGAAGCCTTCCCCCCTGAAAATCCTGCTGTGAAATCCGCGCTTGATGCTGTTCAACAAGCTTTTACAAAACAAAGCTTCAGGACTTTCAGTGAACAAACATTGAGACAAATCAAACATTCTTTTGAACAGGAGATTATAGTTGGACGTCCAGTGGACAGTCTAATTGCATTAACGTTGAATTATAATGCCGATGTCCTTGTGATTATGGGTATGAATTCCGTAAACCGAAACAATCAGCAGAGCACATTTTATCAAACAAGTGTAATAGTAAATTTCAGTATTTATGATGCTATTTCTGGGGAACAAATTGCCGAAACAAATGTTGAGGCCTCAGAATTTTCTTTAAAACAACCAGGGGAACTTAAGCGTGAGCAATTATTAAAAATTGCGGGCAGGCATGCGAGTCTGGAAAATGTGAGACGTGCTACAGAACATATAAACAATTTCTATAAAGAGTCCGGCGAGATGAGCCAGGGATTTTCTGTTATTTTTAGCGGTTTCTCTCCGAACAAAGAAAACATAATCATTGAATATCTGGAAAATAATGCTGATTTTCGGCAGCTTTCCGAACTGAAAAATACTTTCGGACATCTTGAGCTTGAATTGTTTGCTACAAAACGTAAAAGCATTTTACGCAGACAAATTACCAGTGACCTGATTGAACTGGAAATTGAATCTACCACAAAATCAATAGCAGGTAACAACCTGTTTTTTATTAACCCCAATCCGATGTATGAAGAGTAAGGGAAAAAGAATCCCACTGATAACTCTCACTTGATCAACTCAGAAGCTCAAACATAATTTCCTCCTTGCAAAATATTTCACTACAAAACTTGCTATTGGAACATCATTTTTTCGGATAATTAGATCTAAATTTAAAAGCCTCCAGACAGAAAATATTTTGAATTGCCTTTGAATAAGTTATTATTATTTATAAAAAATAATCTTGAAATCTAAAGCCCAAATGTATTAGGGTGTTATCCTCATAGTAAGAATTCTTGTAGTCTGAAGAGTTTCATTTTTTCTCTAACATTTGCTTATTTATTCATACTTATTTTTGCGTAAGCTTTGAAGTTGGTTGATAATAAATTACTGTACTTTATTCTTAGTTTGATGAGAATTATTAGTACAAAATTTTTCACCAACCATTGGCTTATAAAAAAATGTGGAATGAGATTTTATCCAAAATGATTCAGTTCAAAAAATTATTTTATTTGTGCGGATTTTTGTTAATTAGTATTAGGGCGCACGCAGAAAACATTTACGAACTGGATTTTACAAATGCTACAGGAGATGTAAAAAATTGGTTTGAAGCAAACAATTGGGAATTACGAGAAGAAATAGAGGAGATGAATTTGCGTTTTGAAGATGGGAAATTGGTAATTGAACCAAAAAAAGATGAACTTGGTGTGATGATGCGTGACTTTGACGAAAAGAACTATCTCCTCGGTGTAAATAAAGTTCGAATCGAATGGGGCGTTGATCAATATCCTTTAGGTGCAGACTGGAGCGGACCCACTGAAAAAACGCGTAATACTCGAGAAGCGATTTCATTCATGATCTTTTTTGGTGACACTAAACTTGACAGCGGTTTTTTCTTAGCACCAGACCTGCCTTATTTCATTAGTTTTTTCCTAGGCAAAAACGAAAAACCTGATAAAGTTTATCTTGGTAATTACTGGCAAGAAGGAGGTCGTTATCTCTGTATCCCATGTGACGGGAGTAGTGCAAAAACGTATATCACAGAAATTGACCTATCGGCGAAATTCTATGAATTATTTGGGAAAAAACCTGAGCCTATCACAGCTCTTGGAATTGAGGTTGATGTGCAGAAGACTTTGTTAGCAAACGGACGCCACTCAAAGGCGTTCATAAAAAGAGTTGAATTGTTTTAAAACAAATATGACTAGCTTTATAAAAACCCTTGTCCCAATGGGGTTGATAGATAATATGGATATTTTACCCTATATTCTATAGTATGAACAAATCGAATAGTTTTATCCGATGTGTCTAGTCTTAAATAGTACAATCTTAGGACCTCAAACTAAATCTAGAAATTAGTCAAATAATGAAAATCATAATTAATTCTATAACTATTGCAGTATACTTTTTAGGCACCCAACTGTTTGCAGGTATACATGAAGTAAATAATGATGAGATCATAATTCTAATGGGAAAAGGAATTCCATTAATAGACATAAGAACTAAAAGTGAGTGGCACCAAACCGGAGTAATTAAAAAAAGTAAACTTCTTACATTTTTTGACAAGGATGGGAATTACAATATTGAAGAATGGACGTCAAAACTGAAAAAAATAGCAAATAATAAAGACCCTGTAATTATCATCTGTAGAAGTGGCAGGAGAAGCCGAATTGTTGCGAACCATCTTGACCAAAAATTACTTTATTCAACTGTTTTTCATGCCACAAATGGAATTCTTTCCTGGATAGATGATAAAAAGATAACCATTAAACCTGATTAGAATCTTTCTCGAGGATATTATATATTATAGGGCAAAAAATTATTATGAATTATTAAAGGACTATTTGAGTTCCGATACCTTTATCAGTAAATAACTCTGCTATGACAGAATGAGGATCTGTCCCATTTATTATTTGAGCAGACGCTACACCATTTTCCACACAAAAAACTCCGGCACTAACCTTAGGAGCCATACCACCGCTAATCACGTTTTTCTTAATTAGTTTTTCTGCTTCAACTGAGGAAAGTTGACCCTTCAGTTTTCCATCTTCAAGAACTCCATCAACATCGGTCATAAATATTATTTTGTATGCTTCTAGAGCTACCGCAATGCGAGACGCAGTAGTATCAGCGTTTATGTTGTAAGTCACTCCATCTTTACCTAAACCGATTGGAGATACAACTGGTAGAAAACATTGTTTAAGCAAGACCAAAAGTAATTCCGGATTTACACTTTCTATTTCTCCAACATATCCTAAATCAACTCCTCCAGAATGTTGTTTTTTACGAGCTTCAATCAACAGGCCATCTTTACCACTTACTCCGACTGCTTTCCCGCCGAAAGTGTTTAGGTGAGTGATTATTTCTTTGTTAATTGTGCCGGAAAGTACCATTTCCGCGACTTTCAGATTTTCTGAACTGGTAACTCTCAAACCATCAATAAAAGAAACTTCCTGTCCTAGTCGTTCCATAGCTTTTGAAACTTCAGGACCTCCGCCATGGACAATCACGGGTAGCATCCCAAGAGACTGAAGCAATACGATATCCTGGGCAAAACTGCGTTTAAGACTCTCATCAATCATAGCAGCACCTCCATATTTGATAACCACTATTTTTTCATTGAAACGCTTAATATATGAAAGTGCTTCTAAGAGTAAATTTTTATTTTCCTCAGTAAACATTACTATTTAAAGCTACATTAATTTAATGCATTTTGAAAAAACATTAAATATAGATTGATGGGAAAGATGATTTAAATAACTATACTAAACCAGAATGTAGTTTCTTTTATGAACGGAAAGGTACAATCAGTTTTTGATTGAGACGCAGACGACTTGCGGACTTGAGTTCATTTAAAACAACCAGTTCTTTAACTGTAGTCTGGTAGAACCTAGCAATCCCCCATAGAGTATCGCCATTACGTACACGGATTATCCTGTGCCTGAGTTTAGGTGTATTGTTTGAACTTGTTTTTGCAGCTATAATCTTTTTAAGTTTCTTGCGTCCTTTTGCAGGGGCTTTTACAAAAAACCTCATCCCCGCCCGCAACTGTTTCGAATTTGTTAATCCATTCCAGCTCATCAGTTTTTTTACAGTAGTTTTATAGCGTAAGGCTAAATGTGATAGAGTTGCATTTCTAGGTACGCGAATTATATTTGCGGCACTGGGTAATTTAGCATTTGAAACTTTACGGTATCCAATTACGAGTCTTTGTCCGACCCTAAGTGCATTAGGATCGCGAAGTCTGTTCCATTTCATTAATTTTTTTACACTGGTACGATATCTTTTTGCAATTACAGAAAGTGATCCTCCCTTTGGGACCCTTATTCTCTGAGCAATCAATCTTGGGCTTGAAGATAAATTAGTGCGGGCTAATTCTTTAAAAACTCTCCAGGTTGGCACGTAAGTTTTCATCCGTTTGTTAACACGTAAAATGGATTTCGAATTGAGCTTGTTCCACCTTGCTAAACGTTGTATCGATGTTTTGTGTTTTTTAGCCAGATCCCATAAATTGTCACCACCACGAACCCTAAAATAGATAGGGGCGCCAAATTTCTCCAATGCACTGGTCACATATGATGAGTTACCAAGTAGAGCATTATAAGAGAGACTCCATTTTCTTGAAGGTTCCGGGTTTTGTTGAAGTGAAGCTATCAAATTCGATTGGAAGCGCCTAGGGATATAGAATGAATAACGCTGCTGTTTCATAGGCGGCAAACCCAGGAATAGTGCTGGGTTTTTTTCACGCAACATACTGAATGACATTTTTGAACGTTGTGCGACCTCTTCCAATGAAAAAGAAACTGGCAAACTAACTTTTGTCTCATCCATAGCCTCCATAGGACGAACGTGTCCTAATCCGTATCTTTCCGGATTTTTATAAATAATAGCCATAGCCATGATTGCGGGAACGTAACCTCTTGTTTCCCGAGGCAAACGAAGAGATGAGAAATTGTGCTTCATCCCCTTACGTTTCGCTCTTTTAATTGCTCTTAGTACACGCCCCTCTCCTGTGTTGTAGGCAGCCATTGCCAACTCCCAATCACCAAAAATACCGTATAGGTGTTTAAGATATGTAATTGCCGCCTTGGTAGACAAAACAGGATCGCGCCGTTCATCAATCCATCGATTTATTTTTAATCCATAAATCCTGCCTGTTGATGCAATAAACTGCCATAACCCTACTGCACTCTTGTGGGAACGAGAGATTATATTGAAATTACTTTCAGCTGGAACCACATAAATTAGATCCAACGGCATTCCTTCTTCAATTAGCATCTTTGTGATCATTGGTAAATACTTGCCTGATCGACGCATTCCTGTAATTATTTGTTTGCGTTTCGCGGTTGTGAGCCTACGAATTATTCTTTTTACTTTTGAATTATAATGAACTGGGATGTCGTACCTTTCTCCTTTTACTTTCCAGATTTTTTTTCTATAAAGAGTCCTGGGGAGTTCAGGCTTTGTACTTATTGAAGGTTCTTTTTTTACAAAATTCTGTTCCTTTGCAGAAAGTTGCTTATTTATAATAAACTGTTGTTTTGGTGATAGCTTTTTCCTTGCAGAAAGTTGTTTTTTTACATGAAACTGTTGCTCTACGGGTAGTTGTTTTTTTACAACAAACCTTTTTTTTATTGTATTATCCAGATTTATCTGCTGGCTGTCTCCAACACTCATTTTAAACATCAAGGAATGATTGCGAAGCGGTGCAGGAACATATGAAGGTGAAGCAGCTTCCAGATATTCTACTGGACTAAAAAATCCGAATAATGCCAGAAAGCAGATGATTTGGAAAACATTAAATTTCATGGGGACTTTTTTATTTAAAATAATTCCTTGCCTTAATTCATAATTATGTGTAACTAATATAGTTTCAAACAGAACTCTACCTGCTATCAAGCTTAATCCTGTGACCAAATATAAAAGTGCAAAGATCATGCACTAATTAAAATATTTTGCTGTGTATCAGTACATATTAAAATTAGTTTGACTCTCAAGCTTTCCTTCAAATAAAATGATGTGTGATCTACAGTAGCGAGAATAGCTCAGCTGGTAGAGCGCAACCTTGCCAAGGTTGAGGTCGCGGGTTCGAATCCCGTTTCTCGCTCCAGCATATTATAATTATTTTACTAGTATTTACAGGATATTACAGTTATTTTTTATCTTAATATCTTCATTGTAAAAACTCTCCCCCACCATATCCCCCACCTGTTTTGCCTGTTTTCGACTGTTCATTTGATACTAATGAAAGTACAATATCCTTGTGTAATTAACCTATTTACAAAGGGAAACATATGAAACAAGTACAATTATCAGACAGACAGACCAGCTTTATCTTCTACCTCGTACATCAAGGTAAAGGACGCACCGAAGCAGCACGCCTTGCAGGCTTTGCGGCCCCAAGACAGAGTGCCTTTACTTTGACACAATCTCCTAAAATCATAGCTAAAATCCGGCAAGAGCGAAACAAAGTGTACCAAACCGAACTTGCTTCCACGGCTGTTCACACTCTTAAAGAGGTAATGGAGGATAGTGAAGCCCCTGCTAGTGCCAGGATAGCAGCCGCAAGGACATCTCTGGAGTTGGCCGGGGACATTGGAAAGCACTCTCAGTCCCAACGTAAATATGAGCAAAACCTTGCTGAAATGACACCTGAGGAATTATCTGCCATTATTGACAGATGGGAAGGGGAAAAAGTTGCCATAGCAAAAGATATTACGCCTGCCTGATAAAGGATATGTGTACGATTTACCACATTATCGTACATATAAAAACAAGGTTTTATCTAACTCTTTAAAATAGGCAATACCACCCCCTGCCATACCCAAATTAGTCTAAACATATTGATTATGAACTGTGGTACAAAATCGCTAATAATCTATTCCCATCGTGCGTGCGTGAAGTGTTTTTTTTTGCGTTCAATGCCACAATTTTGATGCCCTATTTTGATGCTATAATTGATTTTACCCTCTATCTTAAAAATGGCATCTATAGTCAGTCCTTAGTATTTGCTAAAATACTACTGATGGAAGTCCAATCGATATTTAATTCAATCCTTCAGAGGTATAATAACAGTCGATTCGACATCGGCTCCTGCATCAATCCTTTTTTGAAGAATATCTGGACTGGTTAACCATTCTCCTCCTTTTTCCATTGATTCAAATTCCAAGATCATGTGAACTTTATTTTCATCCATGTCACAACCCTTGTAAATAAATTTCATCCCGGCCACTGATACCATTTCAGAGTTCAGGTCTTCTGCCATTTCATTCCAAGTATCCCATCCTTTTGTTATATTAACTGATACATATGCTTTCATAATGATCTTTCATAGTTAGAGATTTATAAACAAATAAACTCGCAGTAGACTTGAACATCATATCAAAATAATCAAGTTACATTTTTAAATAAAAATATGATAAAGTTCTTTTTGAATCAAAAATAATCACTAATTAAAACGGGGACATATGTTAAACACAATGATAGTTGTAAAGATGAAAAAATCAAATTTTTCGGAATGGAAAAAAATTTTTGACGAACACGCTGAAAAACAGGCAAAGTTCATGAAAGATACTTTGGTTGGGCATGTAGATGAAAACACTGCTGTTGTAACATCTGATGTTTTTGATCCTGAAGGTATGCAAACTCATGTATCAGACCCTGAACTAGGTAAAATTTTTGAAGAAATGGGTATTGAACATACAGTGTACATGTTGCAACCTGCTCCAGTACCTGGTTTATAAAGGGACTAGCAGCTCCATCAAGATGATGGAGCTGAAATGGCTCTGGCAAAAGGAAGAAAAGCCCGGAACGATGGACACCTATATGGAAATCTAATAATCTACTCCCCTCGTGCGTGTAGTGGCTTTACTTGGAAGGTGTCTGACTGTGAAGAATTAGTGGGGGTTACTTACAGGAGATGATGGGGTTTGTTTTTTAGTTTATAACTTAAAAAAACTATTCTCTATCTATTCATTTAAGATTCCTATCCAGCTTACTGAATAAGCATAGCATGATGAGTTCGGATTTTTTCAGGCCACAAGGATTTAAAATATTGAATAACTGTTACAATTTTCTCATCACTCAGACGATCACCAAATCCACGCATTGGCGAATCAGAAGCGATTGATCCTTCCTTGACTGTTTTAAAAAGTACCTCATTAGAATGATGCCAAGCATGACCAGTCCCATTCAGAGCAGGAGCTATGTAGGTCCCATTTGCATCAATTCCCCCTTTAGGAGAATTTAGATTTTGACCTCCTCCTTGATCTCCATGACAGGTAGAACAATTTTTTTCATAGATTGTTTTACCTCTATGGATTTGTTCACTATCAGGTTGAAGACTGAGGGCCTCTATTGGAGATGATTTATACAAATACCAAATGCTTGCTAATAAAAAAACTGTTATGGCAGAAAACAAAATGAACTGTATATTATTTTTTTTTAATGAAAAATTTATTGCCATTATTTCTTTTGATTAATATTTCTATTATGTCTCACAATGTTTCCTATCATTGGTTTGGGAAAACCCAATTTATACCACGATTTGGGGGTGTTTTACAAGAATATTGAATTTTACTTGTAGGGTGTCTGAGTGTGAAGAATTAGTGGGAGTTACTTGGAGGTTCTCTGACTCTGTGAAGAATTAGTGGGGTTTACTCATGGACCACCTACACCTCCACCCATACTGTCCCCATCCTTTAAGTTCTTAATCCAATTCGGAAGAGGAAGATTGTATTTAATCGCAACAACTCTGTAAATTGCTGTAGAAATGATAACAACATTGATTAGTATAGCAAGTGCAAAAAGGTCGGTATCCACTTCATTAAATCCTAACACTTCTGCAAAATTTCTAATCCACTCATCCATAAATCACTCCATTATCATGTTTATTTTTTTAGAACATTACTCCTAAAAATAAAGGATGTCAATATCCTCAATAAATAGAAGGATGGTTGTGAAAGAAATCTGCACACGACTAGACGGATGTCCAATCGTGAATGGTGTTTGTGTTGATTGAATGACTGTGAAGAATTAGCGTTGGGACAATCACAAAGGCAAATATCTATCAGTTTTACTCTATTTTTTCGGTCCTAAGATCATCATCAATGATCTGCACAAAAGGGGATCGGCCACGTTTTGTATCAAGCCTAATCAGTCCTGCTTCCTCCATCATCCTAAGTGCAGTATTCTTGGAATTACCGCATATGCCCCACTTCATGCAAGCCTGGTTTGTGACCTTGATATGTCCTGATGTCCGTCTCTGACTGTTGTACCCCCATAGCTTCCTCTGGTATGCAATCCCCCAGATAATCAAACCTACAACACCAGCTGTACGGGAGATATTAGAAGCCCTCTGGAACCATTTTAGAGGCAATGGTCCTCTTATATATTCCCCATACTGCCGGGATTTTGGTACTCTTACGGGTATAGAAGAATCTAAAGACATAATAGATAAAAATAATATTAGGGTACGGGTTAACAAAAAATGAGAGGTATACGAACAGACATGAACATAAAATGCGATGTACTAAATTCACCCTACATACTTATTCCAGCAGATTCATAATCTTCGACCACATTCCGGCTCCCCGTTCATCAAAATAACGATCCGGCCACTTGACGACCTCAGTATCCGTCTTCAGACGGAATCCCTTGAGTATTAATTCCGAGGCTGCTTCCATAGCCTGCTGCGTATCTAGGGCTGCCTTATCGATAAGGTGTATTGGAGCCTGAATAAGCAGGGCATCATGAACAGTTGCGCATATTTCCACGCCAAGGTGATGGGCATTGATGACTGCAACCCGGAGCATTTCGCTTCCGTTCCCCTGCATGGGAAAATTGGCGAGCGAACGCATATTTGGCCCTTCTTGGGCATTGATACGAGGCGGCACCTTCATTTTCCAACCCATAACAGTTTGCATCTCCTGTCTTAGAATTGCTGTTGCGACAGTGTCATGGCTCCACTTCCAAAAATCCTGGTAGCAGTTGTGGTGATGACGCAATAGTTGACGCCCAGTTTCTACCGGCTGGTTAAGTTTACGTGCCATCCCATCCGAGCCAAGTCCGAAAAGAGTACCCAGTGCACATGTTTTAAATTGTGCCCTTTCCTTGGGGTGACTCTCTGGAGTAGCATCATCAGGTACGGCCCCCGATTGCTTTGCAAACGTTATGTAGGGATCCCCACTGTTATAAGCTTCCTGCATAGCCTTATCCCCCGATAAAGCGGCTGCGATACCGAATTCCTGCTGAGAGTAATCTACATAGGCTAAGGCCATATCCTTTTCAGGTTTGATGAGAAACCGCACCCACTTGGCTGGACCGAAAATGAACTTTGCATTGCTGGGCTGGTTTCTGCCAGTCTTGCTGGCGAAAGGGCTTAACATGCACCTATTCCTGCCATCAGTGCCAACGGCTATTTTAAGGTTTCTGGTCTGTGACAGTGTCGATCGCAGTTCTCTCAGTTCTTCCAGTTGCGGGTATTGGATAGCCTTCCACCTGAATGTATCATCTGCAAGGTTCAGTTTCCCGGTATCTGTCCGGGGCCAATCCATTCCATTGCGATTTAGATATTCTGCAAATAAATTCTGCTTGAAAACAGATCCTTCAAAGCATCCATATTCCCTGTCAACTTCAACGGTCAGTTTCTTTAGAAGTTCAGGCCAGACTTCACGAATTTTGTCGAGGTTCTCCTTGTCAATAGGGATTCCTCTGTCTTCAATCTTAGAGAGACAAACACTGTAAGCGCCTCTATAAAGTGCGATGGGTTGATCAATGTCAAATGCCATAGCAAGAACCAGATCATTCAATGCTTTGACGTCAGCTTCGCAGTATTTCAGGATAGCTTTTTTTTCTTTGAGGCTCCATGGTCCACCACTCATGATCAGGTCACGCATACTGCTCTTCTTCTCCCCGGTCATAGTAGGAAGACCATAGAAAATCATAGCCCCAAGCAGGCTATTACCGCATGGTACTTTTAAACCATTAGTCCGGTTACGAAATTCTACAAAACAATCAATTACATTTACCGGAGCATCCCACCCAAGTACCTGGTGGCAAGAACCTTCTGCTCCATAATAGTAGGTGAAGCAGATGGTCCTATCTGAAATATCAAAGGGTGGTCTGTTCATCCCCAGCAACTCATCCCGCCAGATTTGATGTGTCTCTCCCGATTCCCAATCATGCCAGACCAGACAAACAGGATTTGGTCTCTCTCCTTCCACTGAAACATACTCGAAGTCGTATGTAACTATACGGAAACCGGGGAAAGGAATTTTAGAATCCTGAGAGGGGGGCCGTGTTTTAAATTGCCCGGAGGGTTCTCTTAAAACCTTCGTTTTCATGACATCATCTCCCCCCGCAAGCGCAGCAATACAGGATGTGAAATGTCGTTTATGTAAAACTTCTCGAATGCTTTGTCAATAAGTTCACTAAGGGTCATTGTCGGCCATTTTGGATCCGGAAGTTTTGCGTTCATTGCCTTCGTGATGATATAGCCACCATTTGCTTTATCAGCTTGTCTGCGAACCCAGCATTGCTTAGCTTCTTCCATAGTACGGTGACCCGATTCATGCCAACTGTTGATTTTTCCCATTTCATCGGGCTGTGGGATACAAGTAACAAATGGAGTAGAATTCATGGTGACACACACATATAAAGTCATCACCCTAAGTTGTGACTCGAGCTGGATTTCAGGCAGTACTTCAGGATCAATCAAATACCACTCGTTTTCTGACTTCAAACTCAATATATTAGCATCCATAGTGTAATCCTCATCAGACATACACCGGAAAAATTCATCCGGCTTGGGATTACGTATGGGAATTACTGTATACTCAGTTGTTACTCCAAGATCGATTAACTGATCTGCCCTGGCACGAACACGTTCCAGATCAATTTTAGGTTTTTTTAGACTCACTGCATCATCTGCTAAATCCTTTGTTCCTTTTGTTTCAGCCTGATCTTCATTTGCAATGTTGCCCGTAGATACTTTTTCTTTATCTAACATGGTATCTCCTATTTTGGAGGTTAAGGTGTATTAGAACACCAGTTTGTTTCTGAACTATTTGCCATTGGCTGGGTAGTTCTAGGACCTCTCTCATTTCAGGCTCAACCCCAGATACTCTTTTAACCAGTATATGAGTGACCTTTTAGAGTCTGAATTAAGCAATCTCAGTTTCAACTCTGCAATTATTCATGTATTGCAAAACATCCTTATCCGAATAGCGAACCGTACCGCCAAATTTGTGGAAGGGTATGCCCGTATTTTTCCAGCGATGCTGCTGCAGGGTTTTTTGAGATTGTTTGGTCAGAAAAGAGACCTGTTTTTCTGTTAAGAATTTTGGAAATTCCATACTATTCCTTTCTAATAGGGTTTCAGAAATCAGGAGGTTTCCTCCCGAACTTCTAGTATTTTAGATGCGGGGTCTCACTTTATGAGGTCTGAACCCTCATTTTATGAAGCTATTTTAATAGTATTATTCTTTCTCAAATTTTAGAGAACCTTGTTTGGTGAAGGGATTTGGGGGATTTTGTAAGAGATAGGCTTCATTTTATGAAGTCCTGTAAAACCCTATATTTAGGGGGTTTTATTTTATGAAGGGTTGGCCTGGTTTTCTTTGGCCAATTTCTTTGCAGCTGGCCACTTGTTACGCTCAAGGTAACCTTTTGTTAATCTTGTTTCATTTGAATCTCCTCTGCCTGAGTTCCATATAATTGCATCAAAATCGTCAGAACTTTTTTGAAGTAGGATTTCATCTTTATCATATTTGCGTGTCTTACGATTGAGTTCCTTTTTCAAAAGTAACCATACTTCGCCTCCCGAAAGATCGGGTTCATTCTCAGCAATGTTCATCAAAAGGATTGTTAAATCATCATGTTTAGCTTCTACAATTTTTGAACTATTTCCCCCCTCCGTTGATATTGATGGAATCTTTTGAACCTCATGAGTTTCATATGTTGGAAGTACCTCTAATCGTTTGCGAGCAATTTTTAGTTTACTGATGAGTAACTCTTGTTCGTCCTCCAAGAAGGAAAGGTGGTTTTGATTCCTTATAACTGGAAGAACGAGTTCTTTGTTTACTTCATCCCAACGCTTCATCCATTCCTTTTCCGTTGGTTTACGAGGTGCAAACTCATCATTGATTTGATTTGTCAGCTGTACATCCGAAGGCGCAATTTGTGGCAGTTTCTCCGTCTTGATGACATTCTCCTTGTTCTTGAGCAACAAGTCTTTGAGAAATTCTATTTGTTCTTGCGGCGTGTCGAGCAAAGCAAAGTCCGTTGCATATTGCTTCTTCCAAATGTCTTGGGCAATGTTTAAATTTTTCATAATTCACCTTTCGTTTTCTTATGTTCAGCCAACTGAATGATTTCTGTTTCAGACTTTGTGATTTCAGAAATAACATTACTTGCATCCATCAGAGCCTCGTTCCTTAAGTGTGCATACCTCTGAGTCATCGAGGGTGTTTTGTGAGTCAGTAGTTTTTGAAGTGTGTATAGATCAACCTTACCGCTGGAAGCAAGAGTTGAAGCATAAACATGCCTTAGTCCATGCAGTATTCTAAAGTCTTCTGGTAACTGAGCATTTGCTTTGATTCTATTCAATGAGGGAGGTGATTTCTTAAGTCTCCCGCCATTTTGAGCCGGGAAGACAAATTCACTCCCGGTCTCCGGGTGATTTTTCAGAACCTTCTCAGCAATTCCATTAAGTGGAATTATCTGGTCTACTCCTCCTTTAGGATCTTTGATTGTAATCGTTTTTCTGCGAGAATTAATATCGTCCCACTTCAGATTGAATAATTCCCCTCTCCTCATACCTGTAAAAAGGGCTAACCTTACTAAATTTGCAGCCTGAAGATCATGCTCATTATTCAGTACTTTAAGAAGCCTGTTCAATTCCTCAGGTGATAAATCTTCTGTCTTGATGTTGTTTACTTTAGGCATTTCAACAACAAAACTGATCCCCGGGCAAAGGCCGTTCTTAGCGGCAAAATTTGAAATACGATTCAGTACCTCCAGTGCATGCCGTATAGTTGCTGGTTTAAGTTTCTTTTTGCCCAATTCCTTTTTTAATTCATTTATATCAAATAAAGTTACCTCTTCGGGTGTCTTCCCGGCAAACTTTTTTTCCAGATATGTTTTAAATCTTCTCACATCATTTGCCCTTCCCTTAAGGTCAGGACGACTGGCAAGATATTCATCAAATAATTTCTGGAATGTCCAGCGTTCCGCAAAAGATTCTTTTTCTGCTCTCTCATTTGAACGCTTCACATTATTGGATTCTGATTTCCCCGCCAATCTCTCGGTTCTGAGACGATTAGCCTTTGCGGCTGTCCATCCCTGACTTTTTCTCCCGGCTTTTTCTTCAATCAGTATTCGGCCTTTTCTATACCGGATAAAAAATGTCTGGTCACCGTTGTCAAGTAAAACAAAATAAACTCCGCTGTGGCGGGTAGTATTTCTAAGCTGTTTCGGCATTTTTATACAAGATAGTTTTATTAGAATAATATTTATGTTATCTTAGCCTAATTGTTGCATTTAAATTTTTAAAAAGTTAAGGGGTAATATCCCCCACCATATCCCCCACCAGTTTTAATAAAATTGATAGAACTGAGTAGAAATATATAATAGGGAGTGTAGCTTATAAACAGCTATAACAAAAGGTTAAACGTTAAAATTAGAATTATATAGAATTAGGGAGTAGTGTATTTATACGGGTTCGAATCCCGTTTCTCGCTCCATGTTTTTCGAAATTTATAAGCAAGAAAAATTCTTTATAATTAAGTAACAACATCAATTTTCTTAAAAGATCAAGCAATTGAATGAAAAAACAAAAGATTTTAAACCATTCGTTTGTGTAGAATCACTAGGTATTTTCCCTCTTGAAGAAGTATCTTTACTGTTGATTAATCATGCAAAACGCACTCAACAGAGTGATCATAACGGCAAGACTGTTTCAGATTTGGTGAAGGGGAAAAAGATACTCTCCTGGCAAACTGCTAGAAATAAATTTCCTGGTGATGTGCGTAGAATAGATCCTGCAGAACTGCTGAATTTCTGGAATGAGAAAAAATTGGCAAGCCACTTCCAACAAAAGAGTGGAACTTTCGTAGAAACCTTGACGCCTTTTCTGAAAATTGAGGATGATGGTACATTTATCATTTCAACAAATCTACATAAGATCCTAGTTGATTTAGAAAAATGTTTCAATGGGAGGATGCTGCTGATTTTCCGAGATGAAGGGCTTCACCTAGTTATGGAAGGTACAGCCAAAAACGTTTTTTTAAAATCCGGAAACGTTTCAGCTAATTTGAAGTCACAATTTCCAGAAAACGAGCCCGTTTGGTCAATCCCGCTTGAAACAAATTTCTTTAAATTACTGAAGAATAAGAACCCTGCAAAATTAGAATTTCAGGTGATTTCAAATCGACTACATGTAAAAAATCATAGTACCAGTAAGGAACAAACTCTTGACCTAAAACCTGCAACAAGTTCATTTAATTTTGCTTCTCGCTGGAATCCTCCTGAAGAAGGGCCACTAATAGAGACAGTTATAACAAAAGATGTGATGGCAAAATTACGAGATATTAGTATCAACAGTTCCTTCAAACGTTTAGGAATAGTTGGTAAATCTGGAAAAATTAGAGCTGCGCTGTTCGGTAACTCTCCTGAAGATTTTCTTTTTTTAGGAAATGCAATTGGAAAATGCACAGAAGAATTTCAGGTCGTTTCTCATCAAATGCCTATGCTGGAAGATGACTTCATTGTTTCAATTTATGAAAATCAGGTATTGCGTTTAAGAAGTTTAACAGAAGATTATGAATGGATGACTTTTTTCGAAAAAGATTTCAGTTTTATAAATATCCCTTCCAATGCAGAAAAATCAGTATCTTCTCAACCCTCTAAATCACAAGAACATCTACAACTTGTTCAAAAAAAGTTAAAAACTTCTACAGAAGAGAACCCCTTCCCACAAGGAAAATCCAGAGATTTAGTTAAATCCGGCAATTAATATTGTGAATCCCACTATCTACAAACAAATCTATGAGATTATTCGCTTAATCCCTTCTGGTAAAGTGGCGACTTATGGTCAAATTTCAGAAATTGTTGGCTATTGTACCGCGAGAATGGTGGGTTATGCTGTGTCTTCAATTCCTTTGAGCTCTGTTATCCCATGGCAAAGAGTAATCAATTATAAGGGGGAGATTAGTCTAAGAAGCAGCGGATCTGGTGGTGAATTAGTTCAGCAAAAACTACTGGAATCAGAAGGTGTTAAATCTGATCAGTCGGGTAGAACCGATCTTGAACAATATCGCTGGGAAGGCGAGTAATTCAATAATCTGCTTTTCTAAACTTGTTTAAAGAACACTGAAATTTTCCAGAGATTTATTTTTCAGAAATGCAAAAAGGAACCTGAAAATTAACAATATCCGTATATTCCCAGATTTAAAAAAAGAAATCTGAATTTCTTAGTTTCAATTAACCATCAAACGCTCAGCCATATAAACAACCGGGTGGAGGACACGAAGATTAATATTATTACTTCGTATACCTGCACGTATTTGATAAAGACATCCTGGGTTAGCGGTGACAATGGTACTCGCTTTTGGATTTTCGGCCAGCGTTTGACAAATCGACTCAGTTTTACGATTCAAAATCGCCGAAGAGAGTCCTGGTTGAACGAGGTTATATATTCCCGCAGAACCACAACACCAGTTTGATTCATTGAGTACTACCAGTTTAACGCCAGGCAAGCTGTTCAAAAGTTTTCTCGGATTTTCGTCAACTTTTTGTGCATGCATCAAATGGCACGGTGAATCATAGAGAACAATATCTTCATCCTTACTCCACGGAAGATTTGCCAGTAAATCCATATAAGCAGAGAGGAATTCGAGAATATCGGTGACTTTATTTTCAAAGTTTTGCAAACCCACAGCAGACCATACATCTTTTTGAGTTTGATCATCTGAATCCATGAAAAGGTGGTGATATTCCTGCAACTGTGCTCCGCAGCCTGCAGAATTAGTGATGATCGCATCCAAATGACGATTATTAAATGCTGTAATGTTTTTCATAGCAAATTCACGTGCGGTTTTTCTGTCTCCACTGTGAACGTGTAACGCTCCACAGCAGCTTTGATTGCTAGGAACCACAACTTCACAGCCAATATGCCGTAGCAAAGTCAGGGTGGAATTATGGATAGCATTTTCTGAAACATCCATTATACACCCCGAAAACATTCCGACTCTTAAATTTTCTTCTCGGATTTGAGAAGCATCTCCATGCTTTCCTTCCGCTGAAAAAGAAGGTAGAATTTGATCGGCATGTTTACGTTTAAAAGATTCTCCTGAACATTTTGGCAGCAAATACTGCTGAAAAACAAATGCTTGAGGTAGTAGTTTAGCCATAAAAGTATTGGTGATCAGTTTAGGAAATCCACTGGCAGCATATATTTTCATAATCCAACTTGCAATGATCAGCAGATTAGTGGAACGGAAAAGTCCTCTCAACAAGAACAAACGTAAGATTCGCTCTTTTAAACTTTGCTGGGTATTTTCCAAAATGATGCCACGTGCTTTTTCCAGTAATTCGCCGTAAGGAACACCGGAAGGACAGGCAGTTTCGCAGGCACGGCAATCTAGACAACGATTAAGTGGATCAATCACTTCAGCTTCGAGTTCAAGCTCGCCCTCCCAAAGTCCCCGCATTAAATAGAGTCGACCCCGTGGTGAGTCTTTTTCATCACCCAATTCCCTGTACGTGGGACAGTTATCCAGGCAGAGTCCACAATGTACGCATTTGAGTATATTATCAAAATCAGCCTGACGGAAAAGTTCTTTAGTCGATAGAACCGTTTTTTGTGAAACATTAATACTCATGCTTCCAACTCCAAATCGTAATAACTGGAGGAAAAAACCCCTGCGGGATCCAAATGACGTTTAAGCCTTTGAGTCAATGAATAACCACTGGCCACACCTAATTTTCCCAAATCCTGGATCGAACTTTCTATATCACCACTAACCCAACGCAGTTTGCTGTCGGGATGAGCGAGAGCGGATTTTATTTTTTCAAGATGCTGAAGCTGTTCTTTCCTGTTGCTGCTTTCATGCATGAAATAAATGTCGCCGCCGATCGGATGAATGAGCATTTTGAAATTTTCTTTGTGGAACTTTTCAAAAGGGAAATTAAGAATATTTGCCGTAGCAGCAGTCGCGAACACATGAAAATGTGATTCCGACATTTCCCATGCATTCCGTATTTCCAATAAAAACCCATAAAACCTTTTACCTCCAGGTGTAAATTTTTGTCCAGGAAATAATTCCCCGTCAGCAAGTACCGTCAAATTTTTCCCAAAAACATTGCTTATTTCCCTTTCAATACGGTTTCGGTTCGGCTCGTTTCCGGAATATCCTAACCCCAAAAGCCAGTTTGAATCCAATGTTGAAACAGCTTGAATCCAGTCTAGAGGAATTCTGCGTTTGTGAAGTTCCTCTACTTGAGGTAACCACGATTCTGAGTTAAAAATCCCAAACATTCCATGAGCCTCAACAGGTTTTGGCATTACCTTAAAGTTGACCGCGGTTATAACTCCTAATCCTCCCTGGCTTCCTAGCATCATCCGAGTCAGGTCATATCCGGAAACATTTTTTACTACTTTTCCTCCGGCTTGAACTATTTCGCCTTTGCCGTTTATATATTCGATACCAATAATGCAGTCACGAAGTCCGCCCATATTCATGCGGTTCGGCCCAAAATCATTGCATGCCACTATCGAACCTACAGAGGAATCAGGGAACCACGGATTTACAGGCAACAACATATTACTTTTTTCAAGCATTTCCTGGAGTAATGTGATACCCATACCTGCCTCCACGCCGACAACCATGTCCTCAGGATCAAAAAAACGTGTTGCGTTGAGTTTTTTTAGGGAAAGAAAAACATTAGAATTATCGGCGGATTTTCTGTAATTTACGCTTACAAAACGGGAGCCTTTACCGCAAATCCGGAATGCCTGCTTTGTCTCTATGCGACTGGAAACCCAACTTTGAATTTCTTCAAGTGAGCCCGATTCAAAAGTACTCATACTACAATTCCTGATTTTGAAGCAACCATTTTAGTGTTATCTAGTGAAGAAGCTTGCTGAGGTGGAGTCCCGCTTTTTGATTCTGCGCAACGTCCGGGTTGTGGAAAAATCTTGCCGGGATTGAGTAAATTTTCCGGATTGAAAAATGCACGTACATTTTGCATATTATCGAGTGAATTCCCTGAATACAGCTCACTCATCCATTCCGCTTTTTCTATACCAATTCCGTGTTCTCCTGAAAGGCTTCCCCCGTATCTTATACATGATGACAAAATTTCTTCCCCTATCGCATGTGCTTTTTCAACCTCCTGCTGATTTCCATAATCGTAGAGAATCAGAGGATGCAAATTACCATCACCTGCATGAAAAACATTAGCCACAGTCAAACCGCTTTTTTTGGCAATTTCGGCAATTTCATCCAACACTTCCGGCAGTTTGCTGCGAGGGATTACTCCATCTTGCACATAATAACTTGGTGAAATTTGACCTATTGCGCCAAAAGCTTCTTTGCGGGCTCGCCAAATTTTAGCGCGTTCAGCTTCATCAAGGGCACGTTTGACAGTTATAGCTCCGGAATCTTTGAGTAATTTTTCAACTACATTTGCTTCTGCATCAAGACCGTCTGATAATCCGTCCAGTTCAACAATAAGCACAGCTTCAGCATCAAGAGGGAAACCCGGCTTGAGGGCTTTTTCAACGGCATAAATTATTATTTTGTCCAGCATTTCCACAGCTGCAGGAATAATCCCTTGACCAATAATATTTGAAACAGATTCACAAGCTTCACGAACTGATTTGTAGATACCTAGCATCGTTACCGCTTTTTCGGGATTAGGCATAAGGCGGCAAGTTATTTTGGTGATAATTCCGAATGTCCCTTCAGAACCGGTGACTAATCCTAGAAGATCAGGCCCAGGCTGTCCAAAATGATTAGCTCCAAGTGTGACGAGTTCTCCATCAGCTAAAACCATTTCTAACCCAAGAACATGATTGACGGTCACGCCGTATTTTAATGTATGAGGACCACCGGCATTTTCGGCGACATTGCCTCCGATTGTGCAGGCTTTTTGAGATGATGGGTCTGGAGCATAATGATAGCCATCTGCATTGACGTGTTCTGTAATTCGTAAATTAATAACTCCTGGGCCGACAGTGATTGTACGGTTAATAATGTCAACTTCATGTATTTCCTTGAAACGTGCCATTTCTATAATTACGCTTCGGTCCTGTGGAATTGCTCCGCCTGAAAGTCCTGTTCCCGCACCTCGTGCGATAAAACTAATTTTGTGTTGATTGAGTAATTTGATAACAGATACCAGCTCATGGACTGTTCCTGGAAAAAGTACACCCATTGGGGGAGCAGTGTAAAGCGTCAGTCCATCACAACGGTAAGTGTAGAGAGTTACCTGATCATCCTTTACCCATCCTTTGCCCAAAATCCTTATAAATTGTTCACGGATATCATTTTTAAATGACATTTTTCTCCCTCAAATATTCCTCGTTACCCATTAGGTTTTTCTTGATCTGTGCTAATTTTACAAACAAAACACGACATTAAGTTAGAATAATTTTGTGAATTACTGTATATTAAAACACTTGTTTTTACTATCAGTATAAACGATGAAATGAACTTTTTTCTTAAAGCAAAATGAGTATTTACGGATACATTCGTTTGAACAGTCACCGTCCTGTCCCGAAAAATTTAAGACTCAATGAGCAAGCTCGTGTTATTCGAAGGTGGTCTGAAGATCAAGGTCTAAAAATTACTAGAATTTTCCGAGATACTGAATACAGCAGTGCAAGTCTTGAATTACCAAACCTGAAAAAGCTGATTTCATTCATTGAACAGGGAAAAGTAGATGTAGTCGTTGTTGCGCGTTTGGACCGTTTTACAAGGACAATACGACTATATCAACAGTTGCTTAAATTATTCTCAGAACACAAAATACGCTTTATTTCAATCGCAGAAGAACTGGATTCAAAGACTAAAAGCGGTAAAAAAGTTTTGGAAACCATGGGGATAGTTGCTCTTTGGGACGCAAAATCAATACCAGACCGTACCCGTGACATGATTGAACGTAAACGAAAACTAGGCGAGCGTGTGGGCCATGCTCCTTTTGGCTACAAATATCAAAATAAACAACTCATTCCATTAGCAAAAGAACTGAGCATTGCTTTAATCATCAGAGAAAAACGCGAACTTGAGAATTTCAGCTATCACAAAATAGCCCAGTTACTAAACAGGCAACGTTTGCGTGCGAAACGCGGCGGGCGCTGGTATGCTGAAACTATCAAATGCATTTGTGAAAATCCACTTTACGAACTTTCATCATTTCCAGGAAAAGGCGCCGATTTTCGATAAGGAGAATGAGGGCTGAACTCTTTGAGACCTCTACTGATAGCAATTTTTTCTTCTTCAAGAAATTTAGCAACTGAATTATGGAACCCTTTATGTTCCAACCAATGTGCACTATATGTAATTTCTGGAAGGAACCCTCGCTGAATTTTGTGTTCACCCTGTGCTCCTGCTTCAAACAAACCTATTCCATGACGGATAGCATATTCTAGTGGTTGGTAGTAACATAATTCAAAATGTAAATTCCTATAGTTTCGGTTACAGCCCCAATAACGTCCATACAAACAATTTCCTCTTTTAAAATTAATTGTTCCTGCTACACATTCCCCTTGTGCATAAGCCAGAATCAGCACAATGCTTTTTCGCATACTTTTGTAAATGCGCTGAAAAAATTCTTCTGATAAATAAGCTTGACCCCATTTTTTATTAGTTGTAGAGATGTAAAAAAGAAACATCTGTTGAATATGTTTAACGAGAATCGCTTCTCCTTCAAGCACTTCCACGTATATCCTTTGATCCACTATTTTTTTGCGTTCACGTATAATTTCCTTGCGCCTTTTGCCTTTTAAAGTTTTTAAAAAATCTGCAAAATCACGATAATTATTGTTTCTCCAATGGAACTGAAAACTGTGACGGATGAGAAATCCCATTGCAGTAAAAGCAGGTAACTCTTCTGCTTTAATAAATAAAAAGTGTAAAGATGTACACTGCCTATCACGCATAATTTTTAAGGCTCCTTCCATCAATTTTTTGCGTACATTATTAATGTCTGCTTTAGGATGCACAAGCAGTTTAGCTCCTGTTGCCGGAGTAAAAGGAATTGCTGAAACAAGCTTTGGATAGTAATTGAGACCTTGTTGTTCATAAGCTTTAGCCCATCCCCAGTCAAATATATATTCTCCATATCCATTATTTTTTTCGTATAGACAGAGAGCTCCCTGAAGCTTTTGATCTTCCCACAAAACCAAATGGCATGGTTTCCATCCTGAGTCCTCTCCAACACAGGCACTTTCTTCCAATGCTTCCAAAAAAGCATGCTCTGAAAAAGGGAATTCTGTCCCTGACAATGAATTCCATTGGGTGGATGATATCGCTCTTATGTTAGACTCAGATTTGAGTTGCACAAACTTTTCAAAGAGTGGGTGAAACCGGTATGTAAATTAAGCTAGATATTTTGGAAGTAAGGTGTAATTAAAATCAAACTCTAACGTTACTGGAGGCCAGGCATACGCACATAAAAAAGCTCGTCATTACGCATATAACTAACTATTTGTAATGAGGTTCGTTTAATGGAAGAGACATCCTTAAAAAAAACTACTTGAAAAGGTACTTCCTGATCTTTAGTATCCCCATTCATTGAATACTTTTTTTGCACATCTATTTCTCCATTTGAATAATGTGTGTCCAAATCACCGGCATGACGAAGAGATTTAATATTCTCAGGGCTCAAGGTTCCCAATTCTTTATCAGAAAGTATAATTCCTGCTAATGTAAAGTGACTTGAAATCATCTGTTCATTCTCATCAAAAGCTAATGCCTTTAATTGGATTTTTTTTACCTGATTAGACTTAAAAAAAGAATTGCGGATTGAGCCTTCTACTACAAATAACGGAAGCCGATTATAACCGTTTTCTACTTTTCTTGCTTTAAATCCTTCCATGAATTCCAGCTGATGCATATTTCCACTTGTCAACTGGTGAAGAATAGCTAAGTCAAAAACTTTGAGATATCCTCCAATAAAACTCAAAAAAGCAATCCCCATGAGCGCAAACATAGTAAATAATAAGAATTTTTCCTGGAAACCACCACCCCCCTTAAGCTTTTCCTTAGACTTTTTTGACTGCGATTGCTTTGTTTCTTTATGTTCGATTTTATTCGCGTTAGTTTGTTTTACTTTGTTGTTTTTTGTTGCAGCTTTTTGGTTTTTCAAGTCTTTCAACAGACTTTTGTCCAATTCACTCTGCTCTAATATTGGGTTTTTTATTGGTGAAGATTTCCTTTGAACATTTAAAGGACTATTTTTATTTGTTTTATTAGAAGTAGTTTTTTTTACGCCCAATTCTTCTAGGATTGAAGTAGCTGTATCCGATGCAAATTTTGTTTGTTGCGGCTTATCAGAGAAATCGGAAGCCCTTTCTTTGTGTAGCTGTTCTGAATTAGTTTCCCCGGAATTCAGTGAAAATTTTTGCGGCTTTCTAGCTATCATGATTTTTAAGTTTTTTTAATGAAGCTTTCTTAAATAGTTTGTTTATCTAGTATGGATTAGAGAGACTGATTTTCACATTAGTTTGTGCAATAATCAAGTCTACACTGGAAAAGGGACCCTAAATTTTTCAACTTCCTGTGATGACTCCGAGTAGGATAAACTGAGGTTTTTTATATTCCTTGTCATCCATTGGAAAGGCGACTTCAAATTTTAGAGGTACTTGTAATAGTGATGCTGTGTCTATAGTCCATTCAATGCCCATTCCAGCATTTTTACGAAGTTTTGCTTTTTCGTATGAATCTCCTTGTGACCATATTTTACCCTGATCATAAAAAACTGTCCCCTGAATTTTAAAAGCGCTTACAAAACCCCACAAAGGTGCAGTAATTAAAGGGTACTTAAAATCCAATCTTGAGGCTAACAAATGTTCATCACTCAAAATTGTATGTTGAGGATATCCCCTCAATACACTAGGTCCCCCAAGTTGAAATTTTTTCTGAAGCGGAGTTTCACCGGTAGTAGCCGCATGAGTTATGTCCAACTGAAACAATTTCCTGTGACCTACATTTAGAATTTGAACCAAAGTTGCCTGACCCCTTACATAAGAAAAATCACTTTTAAATAACAGTGCTGGTTGTTCGTTCCAAATTAACCATTTAAGTTCATAATAATCTTTCGCCCTTAAACTTCCGCTATTTTGAAATTGAAAGGTGTTTGTTTCCCCTGTTTCTGTAATTTCACTTTTTCCAGAATTGTTGCCTGCAGAAAAAAGTTTTTCACGAGAAAAACTTGAATGGAATTTATATTTGAGATCATCAGGGTTTTGTGACGGCTCATAAGTAGTCCTGACTCCCTGTGTGCGAACACCTCCATATTCACTTACACTAAAACCAGCTTCTAAACCATACAACCACAGATCCTCTCTGTCCAGATTGAACATGTAAAGCCCCCGATGATTTTTTGTACCGTAGCCAGGTATCGCATATATACGATAGTTATCAACCTTGTAGCGAATACCCACGCCAAACGAGTTACCATCAAATGCATTGTTGGCTAATCCTGGAACCAGCAACACTAATTGTTCTCGTTGTTTTTTCCAGTCTAAACCAAAACGAACCCGAAAAAATTCGAAAGAGTGATTATTAATCCTCGATGTTTCAAGTAATTGTTCATCTGGATCAAGTGAAATTTTTTCAGGAAAACTTTCTGTAACAAACTGTATCGATTCCTGGGGTTTAATTCCTGGCAGCATCTTACGAATTTCTCTACCGTTTTTAGTCCTGAGTGCCACAACAAGAGGCATTTTGGCAACACCAATTTTGTTAACCATTATTTCAGTTTCATATTTCCCGTTTGTTAAAGTCTTCGTAGTTGAATCTTCAATACTATAATCCAGGGTTTGAACTGTCAGGAACCACTGAGAAAAAAACCATTCCAATGACCCATAACCATCAACATAGTATAAACTCTCTGCAGGCAGCGGTGGTGCCCTGAGTGAAGGCTGATTAAATTTTTCAAAGGACTTTTGAATTTCTTTTAAGTCTACTAGTTTTTGCTGGTTATTTTTGAAAAAATGTTGGAGCCCCTTTTGAAATGCAATGTCCCCCAGCAAGTATTCCAGCATTGAAAAGACCATTGCTGATTTGTAAGTCAGTGTCTGTAAATATTTCTGGGAATCAGGATTTTCTCTGAAAGAAGATAAGATTGGATAACTCAATTTTGGAGAAATACTGTTTACCATACTTTCAAAATAATGATCACGGTAACGCGGATTCATCCAGTCAAATGTATCAAAAATGCCAGCATCCTGCCCAAACTTGTGCTGGAAAAAACGTAACCCAAAAAAAGCAGGAAGCCCCAAATTAAGCCATTGTTGTGTATCTTCGTTACTCCAGACTGATTCTCCAAACCAAAGTTGCGCCAGCCTCCGTGTCAAAAATCCAAGAGCCTGACGGTCCATGAATCCAGCGCGTTTATAATTTGGCAAGGGCACCAGAACAAGGTTATTTATAACATCTATTTGTTCATATTCTGCTTCCACTTCAACTATCCGAATAGATTCCCACGGTGATTTGAGACTAAAACGTTTCTGCATAAATTTTAAAAAGTCCGCTGTCCAATTGTGCAGAAGTTTTGCTCTTCGTTCATGACTTTTAAAATAAAATGAGACCAGTTTGGATTCTTTTTTTGTACTCGCCAGAACAGACTTTTCAATAGAAAAGTTGACACCGTTTTTTCCATTAAGTTGCTGATGTAGATTGCTAAAAATCAAGGGGAATTCCTTAAGAGGGATTTTAGATACTGGGAGAGATAACTTCTGACCAGCCAATAAATTATAATTTCCAGGCGTAGTAATTAATGTCCCACCCTGAACAGCTTCCAAACTGACCTCAAATGTCGCGGGAGATGGATTATTTCCCGAAGTTGCCCAGCTTGTCTCATTGAAAGTTTGATCCGCTTCCCAAATTAATAATTTTGGATGCCAATTCGTGGTCAGAAGCATACCGTTTATCGTACCTTCCTGAGCATTTTCTGGGAATTTAGTTAAGAATTCCAGTTGAATTGTTGACTCTCCAGGAAAACCTTGTGTGTCTTGAAGATCCTTCGGCAGGAAAATACGTAAGAGCGCCCGAGATGTTGAATAACCAACCTCCAAATCCGGATTCTCTTCAAGTTTGTAACTTAGCTGTCTCTGCATTTTTGATGATTCAGGATCGAAGGAGTTGACAGATGTGATCTCCATATTTCCGGGACTAAAACCTTTTGGAGATTTTGGATCCTCAAGATTATCCTGAAAGCGATTTAAAGAAAAAACCGGAACAATTTTGTGTTTTCTGATTCCTCGCTCGTCGGGAAAGAGGAAACGGTTTCCCGGCAATGCAAATAACAATTCATTATCCGGATATGCTTTTCGAATGAAACGGACTTGCATTTTTCCAACAAGAAGTGTCTTATCATGGTTATAAGAAACTTCTATTTTATAATGAGGGAATTCGGAGGATTTTGGATTACTTGCTTGTAAAAGCTGTGGTCTAGAAATAAAAAATAATCCGGTCAAAAACAAAATCCCTAACGCAAAAGGAAAAACAAAAAAGCTCCTGCTTTGAGTTACCGATTTTGAATCTATATTATTCAAATTTAAACCTTAAATCTTAAATATGTCCACGATCTTCACCAAAATAATTCAAGGTGATATCCCTTGTGAAAAAATTTTTGAAACTGATGCTGAAATTGCAATTTTAGACATCATGCCCTGTAACGCTGGACATACTTTAGTTATCCCAAAACTTGAAGTTGCGCGATTAGAAGATCTACCCGAAACACAAGCTATCTCACTGATGCGCACTTTGCAACAAGTTGCGAAAGCAGTCAGTACAGCTTTCGATGGAATTGACTACAATATAATCCTTAACAACGGTGCTAATGCTGGACAGGAGGTTGAACATGTCCACTTCCACGTTATTCCACGCACAGAAGGAAGCCACAAACCTTTTGGAAACCATATCCGGTATTCTGAAGGGGAAATGCAAGAAGTAGGTGCAAGAATAAGAAATTGTCTTAGATGATCACAATTTTTTAAAATATTTACAAGAACTAATTCAGATGAACTTTCCCAAAATTGAAAACGGCAGTAATATTGAAAACGGCAATAACTCGGTACGCATAATTGTGGCTGGTAATTGATTCTTGCAAATTACATATACTCGAAACCTGGAGTGTTCATTTGTGTTTGAGGGATTCGGTTTTTGAACATGGAGGCGTTATCAAAAATATTTTTCCACAACTGGAGGAGAGGATTCAGGTTTTGTTGCTCGAATCGTAAATATTTTCTCAAACCAAAGTATTACGTCGTACAACTAGTACAATGAGAGTTGCTGAAAATTGTCATGAGTCGCTCGTCTCAGAACCTTTGTCTGGTATCCTATGAAGAAAATACTTTCCGGAAAGGAAGAATCAAAATGTTTTCTACAATGAGTAAAGTTATTTTTGCATCAAAATTTTTCGACATATACTCATTAAAACAAACTATTTTAGTGGATTAAGGTGGTGGAAGTTTGAAATTTTTCTTTATTCATATTCGGCAGACAACCACAATAACATCCGGAATCATTTTCTGCAATATTTTGATATTGTCACACTGAGGTTGAAGGAAATGGCTCGCACTATTCAGTAAATGGAAATAAGTCTAAAAGAAGGTTTGGCTCAGCTAATTACATTTTGCTCAATAAATCCTGAAGATAGTTCTTACTTGATACTAAAAGGTGGAAACTAAAAAACATTTGCCCGTTTGTTCACTAAATTTTATACCAAACATTAGTCAGATAAATGCAACAAAACCAACATGACAGCTTGTTTAATATGAACTGGGGTGAATTTGTGTGCATTGAACAAATGTTTCAGCAAAATTCTGCAGAAAAACTTCTAGTACGCTTGAGACTTCGAAAAATAGTGCCGATATTTCAATAAAAATATTTTTCGTCTTTGGAATTATTGGAGCTAAAATTGGAACTAAAAGCTTAATTATTAAATTTTTTTAGTATGAAGTAATCTTCATTATTAAGTTTGGTTACTTCTGAAATTAAAATTTTCACAGGAAAAAATTACACTAGTTTTGACATAAGAACCTCCCAAAATGTTTAAAATCAGTACATGAAAAAAAACAAAGACAATTTTCAACAAACAAAAGACCAAAAAGAAAACAAGCAAAACTGTGGATTTATAGGTTTGATTGGTAGGCCTAATGTTGGGAAATCAACTCTCTTAAATCAACTCGTTGGTCAGAAAATTTCTATAACTGCGCATAAAGCACAAACAACCAGAAACCGTATTCTTGGTATTCGGACAGAACTGAACACACAAATTGTTTTCGTAGACACTCCCGGGATCCACCGAACAGAAAAATTACTTAACCGCAAAATCGTAGCATACGCAACTGAAACTTTGCGGAATACTGACTTGAACCTTTGGATTGTTGAACCATTGCCGGAGTCTTCTTTACATAAAAAGGATCTCTCTTTTTTACATATAGAAGATCAGGGAATCCTAAAACTACTTTTAGAAAAAGCAAAACGGACGGTGATTGTTTTGAATAAAATTGATACAATCCCTCAGGGACAGATTTTAGTCTGTATTGAAAAATTAGCAGGAATAGCTGATTTTGCTGAGATTGTTCCAATCTCCGCCCTAAAGTCTACAAACCTTGAACATCTTCTTGAAACTCTGAAAAAATATCTCCCTGTACATCCTTTTTATTTTGAAACTCATCAGGTAACTGATGCCTCTGAACGTTTCCTCTCCAGTGAATTTGTCAGGGAAGAACTTTTTTTGCGTCTAAAACAAGAAATACCATATTCTGTCGCCGTTATCGTTGAACAATTTGAAGATGACCCCAAGTGCATAAAAATTGCCTGTACAATTTGTGTGGAACGAGAATCTCAGAAAGGTATTATAATTGGAAAAAAAGGTGAGATGCTGAAAAAAATAGGTACTGCCGCACGCAAAAAAATTGAACGCTTGCTCGGTAACAAAGTACATTTAGCACTGCACGTTAAAGTCTTAAAACAATGGTCAAACAATGCCCATCATTTACGTTCCCTTGGATTTAACTGATGCACCAAACAAATACCGAGGAACCATCAGCAATATGAATAACAACAGCAAAAACTAATTCAATATTTATGAAGATCCTGAAAAGAATAATTCTTGGCATTTTTATACTTGTTTTCGAATATTCAATGTTTCAAATTTCGACAGAGATTGGGCTTGTTTCACTATTCTTGATCTGTGTGATGTTGAGCATCTGGACTGTTTTAAAAAAAATTACAACTGTTGTTGTTAATCCCGAACTGATACCATCTTCGACACCATTTCGAGATTCCCCTAATTCTACAAAAAATGACATACTACCTGAAAGTCAAATAAATTATGATTCGGGGAATTTAATTCCGGGTGTAAACGCTGACATATTTGAACAATTCAGAGAGAAATTAAATTTAAACACAACTCAGGAAAATACGGTTTCTCAAGACCCACATAATCCCCAAGATTCTCAGCCTTCAGAGGATCCTCTTTCTAATGAAGATCCTACAATTGCTCAACAAAATAATCGTAATCAGGATTTGGTAACTGAAACTTATAAAAAATCTAATAAACTTAATGGACCTGATAATTTTTCTGAAGAACTGGATGAAGTTGAACAAGTTAAAGTTACTTTAAGCGAAAAAGCAAAACCTTTGCTGGATGATCATGAAGATATATCAGAAGATAAACTTGAAGATGATAAAAAAGATAACCAGCGTGTCAAAGAAGCAATAGCCGCTATAGATAAGCAGGAAAAGATCAAAATTGATTTCGGTGAAAATGATAAAAAACTCGGTTCAGGTGAAGCAGAACTTGAATTACTTTCACGTAAACATAAGGAATTAAAAGAACAAACAGAAAAAATAGCGACAGAACCCCTCGAAGATTTCGATGAAGATCTTTTTGCGGATGAACTGATTCAGATCCCCGGTGGCGAATCTCATACTGATAGCCATATTTTCAGTGATGACGATCCATTCACCTCTTTATCTGATTCATATAGTATGGAAGATGAACAATCTTTTGGCTCTTCTTTGCAAGGATCAGCCTCTCAGGAAGAAAAACAAGCTGAAGCTGAAGCAATGTTGAAACTTGCAACAACAACTTGTGAATCTGGTAGAATGGATGAGTCTAAAGCTAGTCTTAACAGTTACTTCAATATACTCAAAGAATTGGGTAAAAAACCACCCTCCGACGTATTACAATTAGCTGATAAACTAGAACTTTCCCTGGATTCAAGCATTAATAATACAGAAGCTTCCAAAAACAATCTGCCAGAAACAGAAATTGGGCAAATAAAAAAAACAGTACTTGAAGATGTCCCTGAACAAACTAATTACGCGAATGTCATGGACGGAATTGTTAGGTCTCTGGAAGAAAAAGCAGCATACGAAGAAGCTTTACCGCTGTTGAATGATCTACTTAAATACAATCGGGAGAGAGTTAACATATCTGCTATGGATCCACTCTACGACCGTATTGAACAAGCTCACTCTTCGATGCAGAATGATGAAGAATTGGTATCCACATATAAAGAACATCTTGCAATTAAGCAACAACTTGGAGATCTTGAAGGTGAGCTGCACCTGCTTGATTTGATCAGTTACTATTATGCAAATACAAGTGATCAGAAAGCATCGGAACGTTATCAAGCAGAAAGCAAAAGGATAAAAGAGAGTCTGGAATACAAAAAGGAGCAGGAATAAAAAATCTTTTTGATAAACGAAGATAAACTTAGCTACTCAGAGAAGATATCCCTTCTAAAAATAAATGCAGCCATCAGGTGTATTTGAATTAAGTTGATACCCATGATTACTGGCAGCAAACTGTAGCTCAGCCAACAATCGACAACTACGAGTTCGTCGTTCACGTACCACATAAAACTCACTAATTCTTGGAGAAGTATCAGATTCAAGGTGTCTAAACAATTTGATAGCAGTAATTGTATGTTTCTCGGCTAACCTTAGGTATCGAGGTTGCAGACCGTTATTCCAACTGTGAAAATAATTTAAACTCCATCCCATATGACTATCACCCTCACTCAATCTACTACGGAAGGATTGACTTGGGAATTCAGTTGTTCTTTCCGAACACGCAGCTAGGAAAATTATTATCGTGATAGGGAATGCAAATAATCTGATAATCATTTGAATTTATAAATTGTTATGGCCTGGATATCACAGTTGCGGCCCTATGATTTTTTTATGTTCCTACGTGACAAGGACCACCATTTGTTTTATATATCGTCTCTTCTCCAAAAACCTTTAATGAAATAAATACTTTGCAGAGTAAAAAAACTAGTTGATTTTATCAAAAGTTTAAGTTACTAATATCTGTAATAAATATATAAGAGAGATACTCTTCTTGATGAAATAATTGGCAAAATAATTGCAGATTATTCAAAGAAGACTTAGGAATAGCTCTTAAATTATAAGTTTAAAACTGAGTATGGATAAAAAAAATATTTGGGCAATTGGTGGTGGTAAAGGAGGCGTTGGTAAAAGTTTTGTCGCCGGAAACCTTGGTATTTTACTGGCTCAAAAAGGATATAAGGTTATTCTTGCCGATTTGGATTTAGGTGGTGCGAACCTACACACTTGGCTTGGTGTTAACAGTCCCACAAAAAGTCTTTCGGATTTCATAGGAAGGGAAACACCTAACATTTCCAAATTATTAATACCCACAGACATCAATGGCTTGCGTCTTATCAGCGGAGCTAAAGACGGCGTTGAAATAGCGAATTTAAAATATACACAAAAACGTCGATTCCTTTCTGCACTAAGGAAATTGGACGCGGATTACATTGTAATAGATTTAGGTGCTGGGACATCCTACAACACTGTAGATTTTTTTCTACTGGCAGATTCTCAACTGATGGTTGTAATCCCAGAACCTACTTCGATTGAAAATGCATACCGCTTCATTAAGAACTCGTTTTTTAGACAAATTTTTCATAGCAGTAAAAGCCTTGATTTGAAATCTGTAATAAAACCAATTCTCCAGAAGGAAAATCCTTACAACATAACCACACCAAAAGATCTAATAAATTATTTGAATAAGTTAGGCGGCAGCACGACTGTATTCATTGAAGAGCAGCTCCATATGTTTAGGCCTAAAATAATCCTAAATCAAGTACGTACAAAAAGAGACCGACGAGTTGGAGCGGCAATGAAAACAGCTTGTTCAAAATATTTTAATCTAGATATAACCTTCCTTGGTTATATTTCAGAAGATGAATCTGTATGGAAATCGGTGCTAGACCGTAAACCTTTAGCATTGGCTTATCCTGAAGGTCAACCTATAAGACAATTGAAAGACATATGTTCCGATATTTTATTGAAAGAGACTGAATTTGCAGGGAAAAATAAACTTCTATCTCAGTTGACGCTATGAGCACAGTCGAAAACTCTCCCATTCTTAATGAGGTTAATTATTATCGAATTCTAAGTATTTCTAACACTTCTACTTTAGTTGAAATACGTAATGCATATGAAAAAAAGCTTGAAGAGGTACACCTAGAAGCAATTGCGGCTTATTCTCTTTTCCCTGAAGAAGAAACTGAACAACAACTACTAAAGTACGGACAGGCTTATGTCACTCTGGCAAATCCAATTGCCAGAGCAAAATACGATAACGAACTGAAGCTGACGGGAATTGGAACACAGGAAAGTGATTTTGAAGAAGAAAGTACTGGAATCTCTGAATCTCCATTAGCAAAAAAAAATGAACAGAAAAAAACTAAAACTGCTACCCTTTATAAAAAATATAAACACGTTCAAGCTGAAGAAAAGCATGAGATAACTAAAAGTGCGCCTAAGGAAGTTGTTGGGCAAACTCTGGAAGAGAGGCAAGATTTTTACAACAAACTGGCTGTTAAAAATGACTTGACTGAAGAAAGTCTTGAAGAATACTACTCAAAGTTGAAGGCGCATGGTGGTAAAGTTTCCTACAATGGTGCAGTATTAAAACAAATTAGAGAATTAAAATCAATCTCTTTGGATGAGCTCGCAAAAATAACCTGTATCCGTAGCACTTATCTTGAAGCAATTGAAGAGGAAAATTTTAATAAGTTTACATCAGAAATTTATTTAAAAGGATACTTAATTTGTTATGTTGAGGCCTTGAAATTAGATCCAGATCAAATAATAGAAGAGTATATCAAGCTATACAGAAATAACTTTGAAGCCGTAAAAGATAGAAATGTTTTTTGAAGACATTTTACAATTTAAGATCCTAATGTGGGGTGCTAAATTAAAGGCAAACTGTATTTTGGAAAAAATCAAAGCCGAAAATAAGCCGGGTTCTGTCCTCACAGCCGTGAGGCGTGACCATTTATCTGGGACCACCGTTTCCGACAGCCTCTAGCGTCCTACCCGACCGCCAGGCGGGCAGCCTGATAGCGGTCCTATTTGGACTTGCAACGAGTGGGGTTTTCACTGCCAGTTTTGTCACCAAAGCTGCGGTAGGCTCTTACCCTGCCTTTTCACCCTTGCCTGTGTTTCCGGAGAAACCATCGGCGGTATGTTTTCTGCTGCACTTTCCATCGGCTCGCACCGTCTGGCCGTTAGCCAGCACCCTTACCCTGTGTTGCCCGGACTTTCCTCCAGCCTATAGGTATCGCGAAGGATCCTGAAAACTGGCGGCCACGTATCCGACTTTGATGATTACTAAACTAACAGCATTTTGAATAAGATCAAGCAAACTTGTGTTAACACTTAACATTAAAATCATATGAAAAATAAAGGAATATTTTTTCAGACCATAGGCACAGCTAAAAATAATCGCAGACATTTACATGGCTTCAGTTTTATAGAAGTGATGGTTGTGATAATTATACTTGGATTGCTTTCCAGTATTGTAGGTGTGTATCTTTTTGATTCTGCTGAAAAAGCAAAAGCAGATGCAACGAAAACGCAGATAAAAGGATTAGAAACTGCTCTTGATCTTTATCGTCTGCACAATTCACGTTATCCCTCAACGGAACAAGGACTCAAAGCACTGCTAACAAAACCGGAAGTAGGTGTTTTACCAAAAAACTGGAACGGCCCATATTTGCGTGGAAAAAATTTACCTGAAGACGGTTGGGGCAGTCCATACCGTTATTTAAGCGGGAACGGCAATAATTATGAAATTATATCACTTGGCGCGGATGGTATTGATGGAGGAACAGATTTGGATGCAGACATTAATTCCAAAGATTTGTAAAACACATTCTGAATTCAAGACTAAAAACTCTGCCAGTGGCTTCACATTTTTGGAAATCCTAGTAGCCACAACTTTGCTCGTGCTACTTATGGGAATGATTGTACCTCATTTTTTCGCTTTGTTTTCCAAAGCACATGAAGTAGAACATAAGCATCTTAAAAGTGTCATCAAATTACTCCGTAACGATGCAGTACTTAAAAACACTTCATATTGCCTGCTTTTTGATTTAAAGAACCAGCAAATGATGGTTTCCGCAGATAATCCTACAGGAAATTGCAGTGACAATTTTTTGCAAGAACCCAGGATGCTGAAAACACACTATTTTCCAAAAGATTTCAGTTTAATCGAAGCAAGACCCGCAGGATCTAATTACATTAGTTCTGATACTGATAATGATATACTGGAAGTTCATATTAACAGTTCAGGATATGTCACACCGTTTTTTCTGCTGTTTTCCTTGCCTAATTCTTCAAAGTCCTGGCAAATTGAAAGCAGAGGTATTTTGGGAGAGTTGGAACTGAACCAAAGATGAGTAACAACCAAGTCCAAAAATATCAGGCAATCCAATATTTTCAATGTGCAAAAATCTCTCCGCTAATAATACCTCAAACTCCTATTGTTTTACCTAGTAAGCAAAGCCCTGTTTTACAAACTGGACTAAGCTCAAATAAACACAGAAAAGGTTTCACCATACTGGAAGTACTGATATCAATTTCGATTCTGGTGCTCACTTTAATGGTGCTTTACCAGTCTTTTTCCACATCACTATTTGTCCTTTCCTCAACAACAAACTTGTGGAAAGCGATGTCCCATGCTCAAAATGAATTGTTAAAATCAGAAAGAGCAACCAGCGCTCCTCCTGTATCGTTCAGCCAAGGTGAGTTCAAATTTGAGCATCCAATGAATGGTTTCGCCTGGAAAAAACAAATCCGGGACACAACCCCTCTACCAGGTATAAAGGTACGTCAAGTCAACTATCAATTAATCTGGAACGAGGGTAAAAACGCATATACTTATGATGCAGATGTATACATCAATCCCAATTAAATTCCGGAATACTCAGTATGGATTTTCGTTGTTGGAGCTTTTGATATCGATCGCTTTGCTCGGATTAGTTGTGTCAATACTTTATAGTGCTTTTTTCCAGATTTCTAATTCCTCCATAAAGGTAATCTCAAAACTTGAGACACGACAAGAATTGAGATTACTAATGAAAATGGTACTTGATGATCTGCAAAATGTTCAATATTTAAAGAGTTTTGCAGAATCTGGACTAAATACAATCCAACGTCGTGAATCAGGATTGATCGTAGAAAATAAACTAGGGCCTGCAAATTTTGAAACAGGGGAACAAGATGAAGTCAGCACCATTTATTTTCATACCGCAGTCAAATCACGATTCCATCCAGAAGTTAAAGAAAAAGATCCAGAAATACATGAAGTGAGTTATAAGCTACAGGAAAATTTAGACACAAAAGCGTGGGAGTTTATCCGAAGAGAAGATTTTTATATTGATAGCAATATCAGAAAAGGCGGGAAAAGTTTTGTCTTATCTGAATCAGTCACTAGTTTTAACTTACAGCTTCTAGAAAGCGAAACAGCTCTAGCGGGAGGAGGCTACAAGGAAAAATGGACAACAGAATGGGATTCTGACGAATCTATGGTAGGTGGTTGCGATGATCCAAGTATAAAAGAAAACTTTTGTCTACCGCGAGCCATTAAATTAACAATGTCCATAAAGGGACATGATGGAAATATATTAACTGACTCGCAAGTCAGTAATTTTTGCGTTCCCCCATGTAATACCGAAATCTTTAAGTAGAAAATGTTTAACAAAAGACTGCAATTATTATCTGATTATAGATTTAGCTACCTTAGCCACTCCACACTTCCTTTACCCATTCTAGTGATTTCTATTCCTCCGTGACTGAAATCAACTATCGTCGAATTTTCAGCAAAAATGGAACCACCGTCCACAATTAGATCAACTTGTTTTTTGTATCTTTCATGAATTTCTTGAGGGTCTTCATACAATTCATCCGCAGATATCCTCAAACTACTGCTTAGAATGGGATTCCCAAAAGCAGAGACAATTTCGTTTGCAATAGGATAATCTGGCCAGCGAAGACCAACTGTGTTTCGAGGAGTAAGCATCATTTTAGGGACAATCTTTGAAGCCTTAAAAACAAAAGTATAAGGTCCGGGTAACTTCCTTCGAAGCAGCTTAAAAACGTCAGTTGGAATTCCTTGGGTATATTTTTGGACTTCAGTTTGATTTGCGCAGATAAAAGTCAAAGGTTTTTTCTGATTTACATTTTTAATCAGGTAAAGGCGTTTCATGGCTTTTTTACTGAAAATACTACATCCTAAACCATAAACTGTATCAGTTGGATAAATAATTATCCCATCATTTTGCAAAACATCCACAACCTTCTTAATAAGTCGAGGCTGGGGATTTACAGGATTGATACTTAACAACATCGGGAAACTTATTTAACAATATTAGCCCAATTTAATGAGTATCTCACTGTTAAACTGCTTAAAATTGAATTTAAGTATACATTAATGAATACACACATAGAAAACTTGGTTTTTTCAATTGCAAAACAACTTTGCAAAATGCATCTAATATTTTTTTTACTAACTTCCCAGTGTACCTAGGGATAATGGATAATTAATGAACAAAGTTGGTGCTATGCCATCATCACCTTTAGCAAGATCAAAACGGTAGATCAACCCTGATATAATTGCTCGAAAACCAACTCCAAAGGAAGTTCTCATATTTTGATGCAATTCAGAGATATCATCAGAAACACTACCCACTTCATAAAAGAAAGCTGCTTGAAGAACAGTTCGTACTCCACCCATGATAATCCAATTTATAGGAGTCTGTTTTTCGGAAAAGTTAAGACGATATTCCAATGAGTAGTTTGAACTGTTCCCAGCATAGTATCTCCCAAGACTGTAGGCACGCATACGGTTGATCCCCCCAAGAGCAGATGCCTTACCAAAACGGTTTCTCGCTTGCCAGTAATTGACCCTCCTATTTTCTGCTTCCCTGCAGGCCTCAGCTTCTTTCTCCAAGTCACACCCAAGAGCAAATTTTTCCCTTAAAGCATTTTCATCAGTCAATCCTTGTTCTGAAATGTAGGATCGTGATTGAAAAGCATTGATCAACAAAGTGTCGGACCCCAAAAAAGGGATATAAGTTGTAAAATTCAAAGAATTAACATCATAGTCACTAAGTTCGCTGAGTTCGTAATCAGTAGCGTTGTGCAATAATTCAAATCGAATTCCTTCGCGTGGTTCCAAATGATTGTCTGTCAAATCAATTTGGGTTCCAATAGTGTTATCAACCCAATTTCTTAAAGGGGATTGAATGTTTGTAAACTGATTTTCCTCAGCATCAAAGATTTTTGAAGCCTCTGAGCCCCCAGAAGAATAGCCGATTTGTATCTCTAGATGCTGATTATAAAACTGTGATTGTAGATTAATTGTGGAACTGTTAACATTTTCAAAAGTTTGATAATAATCTTTCTTTCCTGAATGGATCCCCCTATCATAGTTCAGTAAGCTGATATCCCAGTCATAGTACAAAACCTTTAGAAACAACTTTTCATCAATAATGGGAAATTTTTGTAGTTGGACCACAGTTGCTTCAATGTCCCCTTTTGCCAAGGTTTTAAGAATAACAAGGTCCGTACTTTTGTAGAAATTTGAGATTAATCCTGCAATTGGCACAGCACATCCAACTCCTTCAACACAACCAGGAAGAGGAGCAAACATCCATCCCAGTTCTTTATCTGCTTCTCTTTTGGTTCTCTCTGGTGGAAATTCAAAAGGGAATGCTAATGAAGGGATCAAAAAACAAGAAAGAAACAAATATTTATATCCTTTGAACAAAAATAAACTTCTACCATATACAACCTTAATAATGAAGGTAAGTGAGCTTAAAAACAATTTAACCATTTTATAAATCATTAATTATTCTCAGACAATACATATAACAGTTTGGATTGAATTTTTTGAATTTTTGGATCCGCGGCAATTGGCTCAAGAAGGGAAACGGCTTTTTGTATTCTAACTACATGATCATTTGGAACGGTGATATCATGACTTTTATAGGTTCGATGAATTGTGTAACAGAGTTGACCAAATCTGTGTACCGCTGCTTTTTCAATAGATTTCTCTGGGATATCACCAACCAGTTTTACTGCACCACCGATCGCAGTCATGGCTTTTGCAAGATTTTCAAACCCATCTTTTTTTGATTCCACTTCATTAACTGCAGAAGCAATTATTAACTGAATTTGGGCGAGGACATCAAACATTTTTGACTGATGAATTCCAACAAGTGGATTTTTACCTTCAAGTCTATGGAGTATATCAAACATCAACTCCATATTTTGAGTAGCCAGCGGTAAGAACACCATGCTACGCAGCATAGGATCAAAACCGTTTTTAAGATCTCCAAAGGGAAGTGTTTTTTCTACTTTTGATTTATTTAGATTTAATTCATAATTCGAAGTAAGTGGCTCAGTTTTCAGTAAATGTACACATTTTTGAACGAAATCTACTTCTCCCTTCAATTTCTCTTCTTGCTTTTCCAGAATAGCATCAACATTACCATCACCCTTTATTTTGGATTCCGTTTCAGTCAAATCATCCTGAAGAAATTTTTGTAATTTCATCAGGTAAACTGTTTGAGTCTCAAGTGCAATATTTATTTTTTGAGTTGAAATCATTGGATTTTCAACTTCCAGCATGGCTAACAAAAAAGCATCACGAGAATTCTCCAAACTTCTATTATCTGCCTCCTGCAAAAAAATCTCAGCCAACTCCAAACGTGACTTGGAATCTTCAGGGTGTTTTTGTAGTTTGATTGAAACTTCTTTTGCCCGAACATTCTTTAGGCTTTGACTGAGTCTACCACCAGTGAATTCTAACAATTTTACATCAAGAACATCCCTTTTTTTTAAGTTAATCCCTTTTAACAATTTGGATGAAAGTTTGGCACTCTTCAAATTATTGATCTGAGATTTGAGTATATCTAGATCAGATTTTAGATGTTTAAAAATGAAAAGAGGTTCCTGAATATCCTTCAATTCTCTTATGTTTTCTTGATAACCTGGCATTAATTTAGTTATTTTGATTATGTTTTTTAGATTAGTATTACTTCAACAATGTGTTTTTGATTTTGGACGGAGACACCTTAAAATCAACTCATATTTGTCTAAATTATTATTTTTTCCTAAATAGCTTTTTTATTTTCACTTGCTTCTTCCTTTTGAGCCATAACAAATTGGGGTCTCCTACCTGCTATACCACGTAAAAGACGTCCTAATAAATCAGCTCCTGTAATTATCCTCTTATCGCCATCCCAACATAATATCAAATCATTGTCAATCACATCATCCTCAGAGTGTTCAGGGTGCACTCGCAACTTTTGGATTACTTCACCAAGCGGTGTGCCCGCATCTGTGACAACAATCGGTCGATGACAGTAGGAATAAGGTCGAAAAGGTTCAACTCCAAATAGTGCGTCACGTAAAAACAAATCCGAATTAATTACCAATTTTGGTGCACCTTCTTTTGAAGTCAAAATAACCCATTTTTTCCCTGATTTCTGTACTCGAAGCAAAAAAGGATCATCCGGATTTCTCTGGAAAGCAGGAAATACAGGTAGATCAAATTTTGTTTCCAGAGCAATGATACTTACCGGGTCAACGAGCTCACCCTCATCTCCAACAGGTAAATCATCAATACTCAAAAAATTGAGTGCACCCGTACCTTCAAGTCTACTTATATCTGAATCTCTCGATTCCATATGTTTCTGCAACATAATACGAAAATCTTCCTCCTTAAAGTAAAGGACACCTTCTTTGCCGAGCCATTGGTCGAGAAGCAAAGCAGTGGGTTTACTTACCGGATAGAGTATAAATTTGTAAAATTTTATTACAGGTACGAGAAGGATACCCATTCGCAGAGCATTACGCGAAAAATAGGCTTGGGGCAATATCTCACCAAAAATTGTTATGCAAACTGAAGAAAAGAAAAAAGCTAAAAGACCCGTAAGTACTGAATCTGTGAGAAGAGTCAAAAGAACGTTAATACTGACATTTCCCCAAAGGAGGGTTGTCAGAAGTAAATTTGCGTCTCTTCTTAGATTTAAAACCGCTGCTGCAGCCTTATTTCCCGATTCTACTTCGATTTCAAGCTTCAGACGGGTTAAGCCAAACAAACCTAGAGTTAGGCCCGAAAAGACTGCTGATTGAGTTAAACAAAAGAAAATACCTAACAAAAGGGCCAGGTCCATAAAACATTTTATTGGTGATTAATCATGTAGGCAAACTCCGATAGAATTGTATTATGGGATCATACGTTAGCACTTCTTTTAAAGTTCTCAAGTTTTTTCAGTGTTACGCTATTTATCCTCGTTTAACAGCGGGCCAAATGTTGCATAATATTCGTGGATTAACATATAACCATCTAGTGTAAATATTTTTATTTATTATCAGTTGAGAAAAGGGTTGATAATTAGATTTTGTTAAAGTAAAGTTGATCACTTAGACGTGATTACTGGTCATTTCGAAAATTACTAAAGAAAATACTGCATTTTTTAAATTTTATTTCTACCAAAACACATACGCGGAGAATGAACATGCTTAAGTATACTCTAAAAGTATTGATTCCCTTAACAATTATTTTTGTTGTTGGTTGTACGGGCAAATCACCTATTCCTCAGAATTTTGTTGCTGATCTAGATGAAATACGTCCCCTGACTGATGCAGAAGTTGCTGAAAATGAAGCAGAGGTAAATGAATACAACAGGACAATAGGAGTATTGGAAGAAAGAGCTGTTGCAGACGTCGCAGAAAAAAAAGTATTACTTAAGGAAAAAAAGGTAGTACAAAAAGCTAAAAAGGAATTGAAAGAATTAACTAAAAAAATCCTTAAAAAACGGAAGAAAAAACTTTTGAAAGCTGAAGTTAAAAAAATTGCTAAAGCCATCAAAGAAGGAAGCTCACAAAGGGAAATAGTTGACATCCTAGAGCAATTAACCAATGGCGAAATTACAGAAAAAGAAGCTAAAGCCTTGCTAAGGGAGCATACAACCTTGACTGAAAAAGAAATTAAAAAGCTGATAGGAAAGACCAAAAAGATCCAAAAAGATACGGAGGAACTTGCTAAAGAATTGGCCACTGCTTCAGCAGAAGAAGCAAAAGAAATATTAGAAGAAGCTGGAGGAGTTTCAAAATCTGATATCTTGGCCCTTGTTTCGAAGAAAAAATCAGTAGAAGTTATGGAGACATCTTTTCTGGAAAAAACCATGGCTCAGTTATACGGACGTTTAGTTCGCGATAGAGAACTAGGTATTGAAGAAGCTTTCTGCATCAATATAGAAGGAATTCTGGACCATCTTTTGGTTCCACCTTCTTATTTTGAAACAAACAAATACGATCTTGATCAGTATTTAAATGAAATCAATAAGCATTTTGCATTACTAGAACCAGTTTTAGCTGAGTACCCTGATATAATTATTAGTTTGGAAGGAAATACGGATGAGAGGGGTACGGTTGAATATAACAAAGCGCTCAGTGACCGCCGCTGGAATACCCCTGAGAAGATTTTATTAGCTCTTTACTTTGATGAAGACAGAACACAGGGACTTGGAAGAAGTGAACAATGTCCTCTTGGACGCGACGAAGGATCGTCCACTAAAGATTGGTGGTCAAAAAATCGGCGTACAGATTATATTTTTAAGCTGCAATAATTTTAAATTATGGAATTTAACGATTTTGTAAATGCTGTCCTTCATGGAGGGGCAATTACACTTTCCATATTTGTGTTGCTTGTTTTTCTATCTATTGTGACCTGGGGAATTATAATTGGAAAAATCCTTCAGTTAAAGAAAGAAGATCAAAACAGCGGCGCATTTGTCCGAGCATTTAATAAGGCAACATCGCTCAAAAGTTTTAGGTCAGCAAATCAAAAGCGTGCTGCGATTGACTATGATTTGGGGATATTGTTTGAAGAACTCATGAATGAGTCCCAAAAGTTTGCAGATGAATTTCCTAATGCAAAATGGATGTTTACTGTTGATAAGGGGCTCCCAGAACACTTAAATGAGATGCTGGACCGAACGATGGATAGAGTAAACCTGCAAATGCGGGAGCGTCGTGAAAAAAGTTTGGCATATTTAGCAACTATTTCCAATATTGCACCATTCCTCGGAGTTTTGGGAACTGTGATAGGAATTATCAATGCGTTCACTGCAATTGGGAAAATGGGGTCTGCAGAACTAGCTGTAGTAGCTCCTGCAATTTCAGAAGCATTGATTGCTACTGCTCTAGGAATTTCTGTTGCCATTCCAGCTTCAGTAGGATTTAACATTTTTCAATATCGCGTAGAGATCCTTGCACAGAAATTTGACAGGTTTTCTGCACTTCTGAGAAACAAACTGGAAAATGAGCTTGTTTTGGAGCACGAGACTTCTACAGATATTCATAAAGAATCGTTTTAAATACTGAATTTATTGTAGGTAAATAAATGATTAAAGTAATTGGAGATCAAAAAAAAATCGTCTCAGAAATTAACATTACCCCCCTGGTTGATACCCTCTTGGTCTTGCTGATTATTTTTATGGTTACTGCGCCAGCTATGACTCGTTCTGTTGGAATTGAACTGCCTGAGCCCAAAAATGGATCTGCTGCAGATAAAATTCCTCAAGAGAAAAAGAATTTTGCAGTAGTGGGTATTAATACTAAAAACCAATTTATTTATGAAGAGATAGAATATGCCCCTGAAGAATTTTTTCAGAGTTTTCCTAAGCTTATTGAAGATGTTGAACCAGAAAAGATTTTTCTCCATGCAGATAAAAAGGTGATGTACGAGCAAATTATAGAACTAATGACATTTTTACAAAGCCAAGGCCATGGAAAAATAGGGTTAGTGTTCCAGGAAAAATAAGAAGTGGATAGAAAAAGTTTTGTTGGGAAGAAACATCTAGCATCTTCTAGGAATCTAGGGTTGGCTATTTCTCTAGCAGTCCATGTTTTTTTTGCGTTAGGAATAGTAGCGATTAATGTAGAAACAATAGAACAGGATAATTTTGAATCACTTGAAGAACAATCAATAGAGATAAATACTCTATCAGCAGTTGAATTGAAAGCATTAGTTGCTTTATTGGAGTCAGATCCAAAAGTTTCAGAAGAGACATATTTACCAGAGCCAAAACCAGAGCCAAAACCAGAGCCAAAACCAGAGCCAAAACCAGAGCCAAAACCAGAGCCAAAACCAGAGCCAAAACCAGAG
>SHAT01000080.1 GCA_004213175.1 Pseudomonadota bacterium
GTTTCCGCTTTACTGCAGAGTCAAAAAACTATCATTGGCTGCAATGTTTGACATCAGCGCTATCTGCATGATTTTAGGACAGGCGATAGGCCGCTGGGGAAATTTTACCAATGGTGAAACTGCGGGGCCGGTTACTAATTTCTGGACAGGCATTGTTTTCCCAGCAGGTACTGCGGTCGATCGTTACGCTAATGGAGCGCCTGTTCACCCAACGATGATTTATGAATCACTGGGAAATTTTCTTATTTTCTTTCTACTCTGGAAAATGCGTCTGCGAAATTTCCGTCCTGGGATGCTCGGTGCTGTTTATTTGCTATCGTACGCAGTTTTGCGTTCATTGTTAACTCCGCTCCGCATGGACAATCAATATTTTGTCATAGCAGACACAAAGTTCTTAGCCGCTTATGCCATCAGTTTTCTACTATTTGGCGCAGGTTTATTTTGGATTTTTAAGCAAAAATTATGGTTTCTAGATGAAGACTTAAACGAAAAAATAGCTCTAGAAAGTGCTGATCTTGCTAAAGTAATAAAAAGCGCTAAAAGCAAAAAAATATGAGGATAGAGTTTGCTGAAATACTCATGCATCCAGGTATGATGTTAGCCATGATTTTAGGTCTAGATTTACTATTTGGCGATCCTGTCTATCGCCTTCATCCTGTGCGTTTGATTGGAAAATTCTTAACATGGTATGAAAGAAGACTCCGCCAAATCGGACTGAATGGCAAATTCGGTGGGATCATGTTGGTGCTACTTTTGTTATGCAGTTCATTGGTGATAGGCTGGAGTATTTTTTATTTGCTGGCATCTTTGCATTGGAGTTTGAGTTGGCTCTGGTACATGTATCTTGGTTGGAGTTTACTAGCATTAGGTGATTTGCTGAAGCATGCAAAAAATGTAGCTGCAGCTATCAAAGAAGATGATCTTGCTGAAGCAAAACGTCAGGTTGGGATGCTAGTTGGACGTGACACAAAGCAGATGGATCTACCAGCATGCGGACGTGCAGCAGTCGAAAGTGTCAGCGAAAATTTGAATGATGGAGTAATTGCACCTGTGTTTTACTTTTGTTTTTTCGGCATACCTGGAATGCTGTTTTATAAAGTTGTAAGCACTCTCGATTCAATGGTCGGTTACCGGAATGAGCGCTATCAGGATTTTGGCTGGTGCGGAGCAAGATTTGATGATTTACTGAGCTGGATTCCTGCGAGGCTCAGTTGGCTTTTACTTTCCATAAGCGCTGCTTTGTTCCCTGGATTGTCGGGAAGAAACGCATTCAGAGTCGGCTGGCAGGATTACTCGAAATTACCCAGTCCAAATGCAGGTTGGAGCGAAGCTGCTGCTGCGGGTGCGTTGAAAATAAAACTTTGCGGACCGGTTTGGCGGGATGGGGAACTGGCTCACGATTATTGGCTCGGCAGTCATGATGACAGAGAAGGTGCGACTTACGCGGACATTCAACTCATGAATAAGTTTGCTTTATTAACATCATTAATAGGAACACTCATCTCCGGAATTTGTTTGTGGTTTTCCGGATTCACTCCATTTTTCAGCACATGAAAATTCTATTCACCGGAGGAGTCAAAAGCGGCAAATCGCACCACGCGGAAAGGCGTATGCTTGATCTGGCACAAGGGCAGAAACCTGTTTATCTCGCGACCACAGAATTGCTTGATCCGGAAATGGAGAAGCGTATTTCAGAACACCGACATCGGCGAAGTGAAAAATTTAAAACTATTGAGGAGCCACTTTTTTTAACGGAGGCTCTTTCTCAAACAGACGCCCCTATACTGGTTGAATGTATGACCATGTGGCTAAATAACGCTTTGCATCATCAACTGCCGGAAAGTAAAATAATTGAGGAAATTGAAACTTTGCTCTCGCTTAAAAACGAGCTCGTCTTTGTGTTGAATGAGGTGGGACTAGGAATCATTCCGGACAATTCTTTGTCTCGTAAGTTTGTCGATTTGTCGGGACGTATAGCGCAAAAACTTGCAGAAGCCTGTGACGAAGTAAATTGGTGTGTAGCAGGAATATCAGTAAAAATAAAATAATCATAAAACCTATGAAAACTCTAAAAGTTAATTTGCCCGGTCGAGAATACCAAATTGATATTGGTCAAAATATTCTTGATATACAACTTCCAAAAGCTGTAAAAAGGAATTCTACAGCACATGTAGTTGTTGTGACAAACACAACTTTGCAAGAACTGTATCCGAATTTTGTTTTCAATCTTTTGGCAGATTCCGGAGTTAAGGTTTCAACCTGCGTTCTGCCAGACGGTGAGAAGTATAAAAACCTGGATACGCTTTCAATGGTTTTTGATTTTTTGATGGATGTCTGTGCAAATCGTAAATCCTTGTTGATAGCTTTTGGAGGGGGTGTAATCGGAGATATGGCTGGATTTGCAGCGTCGACTTTTGTTCGTGGAATTCCGTTTATTCAGGTACCTACTACCTTACTTTCTGACGTTGATAGCAGCGTCGGTGGAAAAACTGCGGTTAATCATCCATCGGGTAAAAATACGATTGGCACCTTCAAACAACCGGAATACGTTTGCATAGAACTTTCCTTCCTGAAAACTTTGCCTTCGCGCGAGTTAAAAGCAGGCCACATGGAACTTCTCAAGCACGGTTTGATTCAGGATGCTGATTTTTTTAACTATACTCAACAGCACTCTCTGGAACCGCTTGATTTTGATTATCTGGAAGAGGCAATTTTTCGTTCGTGTAAAATTAAAGCGAAGATTGTTGAAAAAGATGAGACAGAAAAGGGGTTACGAGCAAACCTTAACTTTGGTCATACACTGGGACACTTAATAGAAACTCATGCCGGTTACGGCAAATATCTTCATGGAGAAGCGGTTGGAGCAGGAATGCTGTTTGCCACATTTGTTTCATGGCGCAGGAATGAAATTACACTAAATGAGTGGGATCTTATCAGCAGTGCCCTGACACAATATTTGATGCCATTAAAACTTTTGAAAATGGATTTTGATACTTTTAGGAATTTGATTCTGCACGATAAGAAAGCACAAAAACAGGCTGTGAACTTTATCCTATTAAATAAATTAGGTAAAAGCTTCATCTTTCCAGAAATGTCAGTAGAAATATTATGGGAAGAGTTCAACCTGTTTGTACAGGAGTATCCTGGAATAATACGCCTGGAATAAATATTAGACCATTCCTTTTTGAGAAAAAGTAGTATTCAACAGGTCAAAACCGAGATTTTTCATGGTTGTATCCCAGCGAAGTTCATAGTCCATTTCCAGTAGCAGTGTTTCATCGAGGGGTCCGAGCCACCAAGATTCCTCCTGAATTTCACGGTCAAGCTGCCCTGCGCCCCAACCCGCATAGCCGCTGCCAAATTGACAAGACTTCACCACCTGTCCTGATGCAAGTGGAGACAGGAGATCCTGTGCAGAGCTTAAATTTATTTTTGGTGACAGAATAGAGGTTTCTTCGACTGAAAAATCAGAACTGTGAACCGCCCAAAAAGATTCCGGTTGAACAGGCCCTCCGACTAGTAAAGGGAGATCGAACACAGCATTTTCCTGAAGTTCTTTGGAGAGCACATCTTTTACTTGAATTGATGAAGGATGATTCATCACTAAACCGAATGCACCTTCTGTGTTATAACTGCATAAAAGAATTACTGACTCCTCGAAATACGTATCTTTGAGTTCCGGCATGGCTACAAGGATACCAGGGACTTCACTGACCAACATAATGCTTTTTTTATGAAAGAATGAATTAATAATTATGGTTAGTCTATCGTATCAAAATCAAGATCGCAATTTGCTAGCAAAGTTTCTTCGTCAGATTCATTATCAAAACTCATCAAAAAACTTGACGTACGGGAATGCTCTTTCTATCCTGCACACAATTTTTAAAGCCTCTGGACAACAGTATTTGCTTTATATTGTCAAACTACGCAAACTTTGGTTTGCAGAGATTGATAAATTTTTAGCCAGTAACGCATATCCTCGTAATATTTCAGCAGTAAGCCAGTTCACAGTGAATGCTGATTTTATAAATAAACTGCTTCAAGCAGGTGTCGCTGCTGATTTTCTGCTGTCAGTAGAAAAATTAAAGGGAGAAAGTTTTAAAGGCTCCACACAATTGAACTGGAAATTACAAAAGAAGCTTAAACGTTTGTTATCATCCGAAGAGACAGATCTTCTGAAACACAAGGCCAAATTCAAGCCTCAACAGATAATTCTTCATTTAACAGTTTATGATGGCAGTATTTCACAAGCGTTACGCTTTGAAAAAGAAGCTTACCTTCGCATGTTTCAACGATTGTTACCAGAATTAAAATTGAATGATATCCACTGTCATGTCGGCGATTTAGGGCAGGCACAATATGATCAAATTCAGGTTGCTTCCCTGGCGAACAATTGGAATATAATCACCCCGGAAAAAGTACATCAAAACTGTATGCCGGCCTTTCTACATCGAGTTTCAAGAGCTCACGCAGTTTTAGTACTTTATGTTTCATCTGAGGAAAGTCTGGTGTCGTTAAAACGTACTCCGGGAGCAGAGTGGCTTGTCCAGCATCTACATAAACAACGGTCAGAATTAAATGACGTTCTTCAGAAGATCGTTTTTGTCCCAAGGCCTGAACTAGATCTCGAACAGGTACGTTTGCGGTCTTATGCTCTTGGTAAAATCCCCTTGGAAAAGTCTACCCAAAAAACAAAAATAGTTAGTAGTTTTTTAACTACCGATTCTTCAAAAAAATCCATCTCGTCGCAGGAACAGTTTGCTAAAATCATTAGACAATTAAGAAGTAAGCCCACCGACTCACAGAGTAAAAATTAAAGAGAATCATAGAGATTGCAGTAACTGCTATAGCGTTGATCTGTAATTTTTCTCGTTGTAACGGCTTCTTTAACAGCACAATGCGGTTCGTGCCGATGGGAGCAGCCTTTAAATTTACATTGTCCTAAAAATGGGAGGAACTCCACAAAGTGTTTGTCAAGTTCTTCCAGTTTAACCAATGGAGCAAATTCACGAATTCCTGGTGTATCGACGATGTACCCACCCTGCGGGAGTGGATACATTTCTGCCATTATCGTAGTGTGGAGACCTTTTCCGGATTTGTTACTGACTTGACCTATTCTGACTCCCCAATCAGGGAAAAGTGCTGCTATAAGCGAGGATTTGCCAACACCTGAATGACCTGAGAGTACGGACGTCCGACAACTGATCAATTGACGTAAAGAGTCAAACCCCCTAGATTCAGGTACACTGGTGACCAAAACATTACACCCCAATGATGAGTATAATTCTTTGATCGGTTTTATTTCTGAAACGGTCGATAAATCAGCCTTACTAAGGATAAGTAGAGTTTCCAAACCTCCGGAAGAAGCTGCTACTAAAAAGCGATCAACTAAACCCTCCCTGAAAGGAGGATCTCGCAAAGAGGCAACTATGAGAAGTGTGTCAGCATTGCTTACTAAAATCTGTTCCGGAACTCCTAAGGCGGGTCGTCTTGAAAGCTTTGTCCGGCGGGGCAGTATTCCAAGAATCCAACCCGAATCTTCTTCTACATCCAGATCAATTTCAACTTCGTCGCCAACAGCTATTTTATTTCGATGACGACTAACTTTAAATAAGCTACCGCGGATACGACAAAGACGAGGAGTTGCTTCGCCAACATCAACATAATAAAAACTTTTGGTTCGTCTGACGACAGTTCCAGTCTGAGGCGATTTTTTTTGAGGAAGCTTTTGTTCAGTCTTCCGTATCGAACTCGAAATCTTCACCTTCCGCTCTATATTCATTAATTTTGTTGCGCAAAGTACGAATACTGATACCTAATGTTTTTGCAGCATGAGTCCGGTTCCCTTTGGTTTCGTTGAGAGTTTTGAAAATGAAACGCTTCTCTGCTTCTTTCATCGACATACCTACTTCAATTCCCAATCCTTCCTGCTCATTTAAAATCTGAGGATCAGCAAAAGTACCCGTATCGTCTTCTGATTTTTCAGCAGCAGTATCTGAATTTTTCGTTTTTATTGTGGCTAGATCTTCATTGATGCTCGTCTTTCCAAGTTGAGAAGACATTAGCAAATGGTTAGGTTGTATTTCTTCACCATTACAAAGCAACAAAGCGCGTTCCATCACATTTTCCAACTCTCTTACATTTCCTCGCCAGTGGTAATTAGTGAGAATGTTTAAGGTTTCACGACCGACGTCAACACAATCACGATTATTTATTTTAGAATGCTTTTTGATGAAATGTGTCACCAACACCGGAACATCCTCCATCCTGTCACGTAAAGGGGGCAAAGAGAGTGGAATTACGTTTAATCGAAAAAAAAGATCTTCACGAAATTTTCCGGAATCAACCATTCCCATCAAATTTTGGTTAGTTGTCGCAATAACTCTGACATCTACCGGAATTGGATCTTTCCCTCCGACCTTATCAATTTGTGATTCCTGTAACACACGTAAGAGTTTTGCCTGGAGTGGAAGGGCCATCTCACTGATTTCATCTAGTAGAATTGTGCCTGTATGCGCCTGTTCAAACTTTCCACGGTAATCCTGAACTGCACCTGTAAAGGCACCTTTTGCGTGTCCGAAGAGTTCACTTTCTAAGAGTGTTTCCGGAAGCGCTGCACAGTTAATTGCGACAAAAGGCCTTTTTGCTCTGTCCGAATTTTCATGTATATAATTTGCCAGCAGTTCTTTGCCGGTACCGCTTTCACTCTGAATCATCATTGTTGATTTACTTTTTGCAACATTTCTCGCAACATCAAGTAAAGATAACATTGAATTATTCTGCGTTATAATTTCCTTACTAATATTTACGGGTTTTGACTTTTTAGACCTACTTTCAGAAACTGGAGCAGAATTATCTGCTGCATCTTTATAATTCAGGGCTTGCTGAACAATAAACTGGAATGAATCAAAATTAATTGGTTTGCGGATGTAATCAAAGGCACCGTGTTTCATGGCCTCAACCGCTGTTTCTACTGTGCCGTATGCGGTAGCCATAATAACAGGCTTCGCTGGAGCAATACTTTTAATATCTTTTAACAATTCAAGCCCGCTGCGTTTAGGCATGGTCATATCTGTAATAACCAGTGAGTATTCATTCTGCTTGAACTTCTTGAGTGCATCAATTGCGTTATGCGATATTTCTACAGGATAGCCACAATGTTTGAGTGTTTCGGACATCGCGATGCGCATTTCTACTTCATCGTCCACAATTAAAACTGGTTGGTTAACCATTATTAAATCCTTTCAATCGGTGTCCATTTAGTTATCATCATATGTAAGTTACTAACCACGCTCAGTAACAAGGATAGTACTTGAATTGATGATAGTTATAAAATAATTCTGAGTAGATGTTATCACACCCGAATTGGTTATGCATAATTCATGCTCATTGAGCAGCAATTTGTATTTTGCTCGAACAACCTTATTCTGAACCTATGTTTAGCATCGAATTTTGGTTATCTAAATTTTAATTCTGTTACTTTACCCAAAATATCATCCTAGAGGGTGCTATTTTTAGACATAAACAGAGAATCACTCTACAAGTAAAATATGCTATCAAAATGATCCCGCTTATGTACATCTGATAGAGTCAAACTGAGTTTTTATATTGAATTTTCCGGGTGTTCTGTTAGTATCTATAATACGTTTTTAACTAATAATAAGGAGAAAATATGGACCTTGATGATGATTTTAAATCTGCTGCAGAAAGAGTAACCAAGCTTTCTAAACGCCCTCCAAATGATATAATGCTCCAACTTTATGCGCTCTATAAACAAGGTAATAACGGTGACGTTACAGGTGAACGCCCTGGATTTGCTGATTTTGAAGGTAGGGCTAAGTTTGACAGTTGGAATAAACTTCAGGGAAAATCTATGGAAGACGCAAAAAATGAGTATATTGCTCTTGTAGAGCAACTAGAAAAAGAAGACACCGAATAAAAATACATGCCTTTTGATTTTTCTCTAACCGAGCTAGTTGCAAGAATCAAGTCGGGAGACATACGTGCGGAAAACGTTATGGATGAAGTATATCTCCGAATAGATCAATACAATTCCTCATTGAATGTTTACCGTAGTATTTTGCCTCGTGAAATTGCTGTTTCTCGTGCGCGTTTAATTGACCAAAAAATTGCTGCCGGGAAATGTGTTGGGAAACTTGCTGGTATTCCAGTTTCTATCAAAGATAA
>SHAT01000081.1 GCA_004213175.1 Pseudomonadota bacterium
TATACAAAAACTGCTGATGAATGGGGCATCGAACGTTTAGCACCATAATAAAATATTGATTATAATGTTAAGAAAAAAAATATATTGTTTTTGGAGGATTAATGGAATTAAAGGTCAAACAAGTTAAAAGACATGACGGAGTAAGGGAGGCATTATATTTTCCTGCACTTTTTGTAGGATTTAGACTTACGGTTAAGCATTTTTGGCGTAATCTTTTTGGTTCAAGAGATGTTGTGACAATCAATTATCCTGAAGAAAAACGTCATGTTTCTGCGCGTTGGCGTGGGCGTCACCGTCTGACGCGACGTGATAATGGTTTTTTGAGTTGTGTTGCCTGCTACATGTGTGAAACTGTTTGTCCGTCAAAATGTATTCACATAGAAGCCGGCGAGCATCCTGACCTTTCGGTTGAAAAATATCCTGTAGTGTTTAATATTGATGAACTGCGCTGTGTTTTCTGTGGACTCTGCGTTGAGGCATGTCCAAAAGACGCGATTAGAATGGACACAGGTGTTATCTCAATGGCCTATACATCACGACAAATGTTTGATTTTACAAGAGATTTACTTAGTGATAATTATGATCCAAAAGATCACTCTAATCCAAAGTATGGAGACCATGACCTCCCGACCCCCACCAATCAGCAGGAAGCTTTACCCAACTCCCAAGGGGTGCCTGCGAGATAAATTATTTCATGGAATTCTCTAACGAAGTTTTCACGCCTGCAGAAAAGAAAATACTTTCTTTTTATGTTAGCAATACAGACCGTTCCGTTTTTGTGCTCACCAATCTCCCAGAAGTGATCAAGGGCGCACTATTTTCCCGTTATTCCCGCTCAACACTGGGACTTCGTTCATTACTGCTCAGAGATTTTATTCAGGAGAAAAATTCAAAATTTTCGGAAATTCAAGCCGGTACGGAAAATCCTGATTCTGCAAGAAACTCTAAACTCGCCATTGAATCTGCGCAAAAATTTTATGACAGAATTCTTGATGGATATGGAGATGATTCAATTGGTGAACTGGGGGGCGCACATTTGGCACTGGAAAACATTTCTATACTAGCAACTAAAACAGTCCAGGATTCTCGCATTGGAGGTTCCCCTTTGGAAAAATCAACACGCTATGTTAGTTTCGCTGATAAAATAGGGATAACTCCAGGGGAGTCGGAATTCCGTTTTTATCAGGAACCAACTTTACTGGATTCTGTCCATAGAAACTTGTATCTGGAGAATTGCCGAAATTTGTTTGACACCTATGTCCGTTTTACTGAACCTATACGTAAACACGTACGGAAATTAATGCCCCGTGAACCGCAAATAAGTCAGGCTGCCTACGAACGTTCTGTGGTTGCGCGTGCATATGACATTCTCCGTGGTCTTTTACCAGCATCAACGATGACTAACATGGGTGTTTTCGGAAACGGTCGTTTTTTTGAAACTCTGATTACAAAATTAAGAGTGGAACCGTTCAGTGAGTTGAATCAAATTGCCCAATTTACCTTCGAAGAACTTTCAAAAGTTATCCCTTCGTTTATCCGACGAGCTGACGAGGAACATCGTTCTTTTCAGGATTATCGTAATTTTAATATGTCACAGCAACAACTCGTTCGAAATTTTGCTTCAGCTCATCTGGGAGATTTAACAGCAGAGTTAGCAGAGTCAGTGTGTTTAGTCGATTATGATCGGGAAGCAGAAACCAAACTGCTGTCAGCATTACTTTACAGCCAGTCTGGATTGACTTTGCAGCAAATAAGAGGAAGTATCATATCAATGCCGCAGACAGAAAAAACAAGACTGATCAAGCAGGCAATTGATTTAAGATTACACAGGCGTCATAAACCTGAACGAGGATTGGAAATGGCATTTTATACTTTTGATATTTTGGGTGATTATGGCATGTATCGCGATTTACAACGTCACCGCATGCTCACCCAGGAACGCCAACCTCTAACAACACGATATGGTTATGATACTCCGGATGAAATAGAAGATGCTGGTTTAGGCGCAGAGTATCACAGGGCAATGGTCCGTTCAGCGGATGCATTCGAAACGATTGTAAAAGATTTTCCGCATGAAGCACAATACGTGGTACCAATGAGCTACAATATTCGTTGGTATGTACATATTAATTTGCGGGCTCTGATTTGGTTGACCGAAATCCGAAGCACTCCGCAGGGACATACCGGTTATCGTAAAATTGCCCAGGAAATGTTCAAGAAAGTAGAAGCTGTTCAACCGTTACTTGCGAAATATATGAAATTTGTTGATTTAAATGAATATTCACTGGGGCGTTTGAGTTCAGAACAACGCCAGGAAGATAAACATGTTTGAGTAAATCTCTTGAGTTTAAAGTTTGATGTTCTCATTTTGTGGGTGTACATTAGCAAAACTTGAACTGTTAATGTTTAATCAATTTAAAAGGAATGTATGATGCAAGAAAATTTAAATGTTATTGGCCATCCGCTAGTTCAGCACAAACTTTCTCTGATGCGTAAAAAAGGAACCTCTACTCAAAGTTTTCGGACTTTGATCCGGGAGGTCGGAACTTTGCTCGCATACGAAGTTACTAAGGATTTACCCCTAATTTTTCAGGAAATTGAGACTCCGTTGATGAAAATGGATGCTCCTTTTTTGGAGGGGAAAAAACTCTGTCTGGTTTCGATTTTAAGAGCAGGCAATGGGTTGCTAGAAGGTTTTATGGATCTTGTTCCGTCAGCTAGGGTCGGACACATCGGTCTTTACCGTGATCCTGAAACCTTAGTGGCTGTTGAATATTATATGAAATTGCCGTACTTAATTGATCAGCGTCTTGTTCTGGCTCTGGATCCGATGTTGGCTACGGGTCATTCTTCTGCAGCAGCAGTGACGAGATTAAAGGAAAACGGTGCTGAAAATATTCGATTTGTCTGCCTGCTATCTGCACCGGAAGGGATTGAATATTTCAACAAGGAACATCCTGATGTCCCTATTTTTACTGCGGCAGTTGATGAAAAATTGAATGATCATGCTTACATTTTACCAGGCTTGGGAGATGCAGGTGATCGTATTTTTGGGACAAAATAAGAATGGAAGTCAGCTCAAACAAAACTTTTAAAGTCAGTGCGGACATTGATTCGGTCTGGGCTGTTTTGAATGATCCGGAACAAGTAGTTGTTTGTGTTCCTGGTGCGCAACTTACAGAGACTCTTGATGAAGACCATTTCAAAGGCAAAGTCACCCTTAAAATAGGTCCAGTAACAGCAAAATTTAATGGAAAAGTTGAGTTCACTCAGCGGGATAGTACCAAACATGAACTTAGGATGGAAGGGACGGGAACAGACATCAGCGGAAAAGGTGGAGCTTCGATGAAATTGTCGCTCAGTCTCAAAGGAATTGAAGAATCTACAGAAGTAACGAGCATTATGTCAATCTCAATCACAGGACGGATAGCTCAGTTTGGCTCTCGAATGATAGAAGCAGTGAATAATAAACTCTTTGATCAATTTACACAAAACTTTTCGACCTTGATGGCTAATCAAAATAGAGAGGCAGATGCTAATACTATTTTGCGGGAAGCAGAGCCGGTAAAAGCCGCATCACTTGTTGGTTCAGTTGTTGTGTCTGAACTAAAAAAGAAGTTCGGCAAAAAAGTAGAGTAGGAATGAAAAACTTCCGTTACAATCATATTATTTGCTGCCAATGATTTCTGCCATTATACTGGCCGCCGGCGAGTCCCGGAGAATGGGAGTGCAAAACAAACTTCTGCTGCAGATTGATTCAGAGGTCCTGATCCGAAAATTTGTGAAATCTGTCTCTAACTCATTAGTGGATGCTGTGCTGGTGGTTGTTGGTTTTGAAGCAGAAAAAATCAAAGCTGTTCTGCATGATCAAGCTGTGAAATTTGTGGAAAATCCCAGCTACGAAGAAGGTATGACCACTTCAATTCAGTCCGGTGTAAAAGCTTCGTCAAACGAAAGTACTGGATTGATGATTTGTCTAGCGGATATGCCTTTCGCAGAAACCTCTGATTTAAATCTTTTAATTCAGGCATTTAATGATTACCGGAGTAAAGAAAGTTCACTGATTATTGTACCTGTTTTTCAAGGAAAGCGAGGTAATCCAGTATTGTTCTCTGAGGAATTCAGAGACAAAATATTGACTCACAAAGGTGAAGGTTGCAGAGAAATTGTCAGGCAATTCCCCCATTATGTAAAGGAAGTCAGCATGGAGAATGATAACCTGCTAAGAGATATTGATACTCCGGAAGATTATATGTTTGTTACCTGATTCAATTAAATTGTAAAAAAAATGTCTAACGAATACTTTGAAAAATTATCACAGTTGAATAAAGCAGAAGTTCCATTTGCAGTTGCGACGGTGATCAAAATAACCGGTTCAGTTTCCGCAAAAACAGGGGCAAAATCAATCATTGACGGGAATGGAGAAACATTATTTGGCTGGGTCGGTGGGGGATGTGCTGAGGAAGCTGTGCGAGAGGCAGCGCTGGAAAGTTTGCGGGACGGACAAACTCGTATTGTACCACTTGATCTTGATGATGAAATATTAGGAGTCGGTATGCCATGTGGGGGCACGATGGAGGTTTATGTAGAACCTTATATGCCACGACCGGAATTGATTATTGTTGGGCACGGACGCATTGCTGAAGTTTTGGCGCAACTTGCAAATACGGTGCATTTTTCTATCACTGTCAATGATTCCAGTGCAACTCGTGAAGCGTTTCCAATGGCCGAGCGTTTGATTACTTCGGATCTGGATTTCAGTCAAATGCAGATTGGTCCGTTTACTTATGTGGTTGTCGTTACTCAGCATAAAGGTGATCAGCATTCTATAAAAAAAGCTCTAGAGGGACAAGGTCCTTACATTGGTTTGGTGGCCAGCACTAAGCGTGCGAAATTGGTCTTTGAATATTTGCTTGATGAGGGTGTAACTCCAGAAGAGTTAAAACGTGTACATTCTCCGGCAGGTTTGGATTTTTCTGGAACGACTCCGGAGGAAATTGCTCTGAGTATCGTTGGTGAAATGGTTTCCATCCGCCGCGGAGGTACAGGAAAGTCGATGATGGAATTGAGGTAGGTTTTTTCTGTGTGAATTATTAACATCAGAGGTCCTGATATAAAAAACTTGTTGCCTTGTTTACGAAAGTCTGTTTCCCGAAAGAAAATAATTCTAAAAAAATTTATCTATACAAATCTGAATCTATCCTCAAAAATCTGTGAGGGATTTTAACTGGTAAATGCAAAATTCTCCGTTGACAGCAAAAGTCCGTAAGGATTTTCCGATTCTCAAAAGGGAAATTCATGGGCACCCATTGGCCTATCTCGACAATGCGGCCACCACGCAAAAACCAAAATGCGTAATTGACGCCCTGGTGAATTTTTATGAAAAGCATAACAGCAATATTAGTCGGGGTGTTTACACACTTGCCGAAGAGGCAACCGAAATATACGAAGATGGCAGGGAAACGGTCGCAAAATTCATTGGTGCGGCAGATTCAGGGAAAATAATTTTTAGTCGTGGAACAACTGAATCAATCAACCTTATCGCTGCGGCGTGGATTCAACCAAAATTGAAAGCCGGTGACCGGATTATCGTTACTGAAATGGAACACCATTCCAACTTGGTACCATGGCAGTTAGCGGCCCAAACTTCAGGAGCAGAACTTCTTTACTGGCCAATCAATCTAGAAAGTGAAAAATCTGGAATAGGTTCTTTGGATCTGCAAAAGTTTGAGGAAATGCTGAAGGATGCGACTAAAATCAAACAGGGGATCCGCCTGCTTGCAGTGACCGCAGTTTCAAATGTCTTAGGAACGGTGAACCCAATTGCTGAAATCGTTAAAATTGCTCACTCTCATGGTGTTCCGGTTCTAGTGGATGCAGCGCAGGCTGCAGCGCGGATGCCGATTGATGTGGCTAGATGGGACTGTGATTTTCTCGCTTTTTCAGGACACAAAATTTACGGCCCTACAGGTATCGGTGTGCTTTACGTAAAAAATGAACGTCTAGAAGAAATGCAACCGTTTCAAGGTGGCGGCGGGATGATACGTCAGGTTAACAGACAAACTTCTACCTGGGCTGATGCTCCGCAAAAATTCGAAGCGGGTACGCCTCCTGTTGCGGAAGTATACGGATTGACTGCAGCAGTAGAATATCTTTCGGATATCGGAATGCAGGAAATTCAGCAACATGAAATTGAACTGACAAATCATGCTTTAAAAAGATTTGCTGAGTTTAATGATCTGGAACTTTACGGACCTCAGGATATAAACAGCAGAAGCGGTGTGTTAAGTTTTAATCTGAGGAATGTGCATCCACATGACGTTGCACAGGTTCTTGACGAAAGTGGAATTGGGGTGCGTGCCGGTCATCACTGTACTCAGGTACTGCACAAACGTCTCGGCATTGTGGCTAGTGTTCGCATGAGTTTTGGACTTTACAATAACACTTCCGAAATCGATCTTTTGATTTCTGAACTGGATAGGTGTAGGCAATTATTTATAGAATAAAATTATAAAAATCAAAGTTTTTATTGGCAGTATTTAATCTGAATTCATTGATGAGTGACTGAGAGAAGGATTTTGAAAGATTAAATTCATAAAAAATGAACTGTTTTAACAGGCAAAATATGATGATGAGTGGAAAGGGATATCTATACTTTAAAAGCAAAAAAACATTAATGAAGATATACGGAAAACCTGCCATAAGAAATATAAAATTATTATGCTGCATTTACTGAAACCGGATTCAATATGACAAAACCTTCCATCTATCGTGATTTGCTGCTTGAGCATGCACGGCATCCTAAAAATTGTGGACGTTTGGAGAGTCCGGACCTGCGGGCCACTGCATTTAATCCACTGTGCGGAGACGAATTGGAGTTGACATTGGCTGTGTCTGAGGACATCATTCAGGATTGCAAAACGAAGGTACGCGGATGTTCAATTTGCCAGGCTTCTGCCTCAATGATGAGTGACTTAATTTTAACAAAGACTCTTCAGGAAGCAGAAAAGATCAGTAAGGTGTTTACTGAAAGTCTGACTAAAGAGAATGAGGTAATTTCGGAATCCCTCGATTCCTTGCGCCCCTTGATTGCCTTGAAAAAACACCGCAGCAGAATCAAATGCATGAAATTGGCGTGGGACGCACTTGAAGATTGTGCCCGACAAAATCAAACTTGAACCAGGCCTCAAGGATGTATAAAGAAGATAAAGAAAAAATCAAGCAGATGCTGGAGGAGCAAAATTATGTTTCAGATTCCGCAATTGTCATGTCGGTATATTTAGCGAAAACATTGCAAAAACCTTTGCTCGTTGAAGGTCCGGCCGGCGTTGGGAAAACAGAAATTGCGAAAGTAATGGCAAAAGCTCTTAAAACGGATTTAATACGACTACAGTGTTATGAGGGGCTTGACGTGAATATGGCGCTTTATGAGTGGAATTATCAGCGTCAGTTACTGCACATCAAACTTGAAGAAGGTAGCGAGAGATCTCTGGCAGAGAGAGAGTCTACAATTTTCAGCGAAGAATTCTTACTGAAACGTCCTTTGTTACAGGCGATCACGCATCAAAAACCACCGGTTTTATTAATTGATGAACTTGACCGTTCCGACGAGGAATTTGAAAGTTTTTTGCTGGAAATTCTATCTGAATGGCAAATTACAATTCCTGAAATAGGCAGCATAAAAGCCAAAGAAAAACCCTATGTGATTTTGACTAGCAATCGAACCCGAGAATTATCAGATGCGGTACGCCGCCGCTGCTTTTACCTATGGATGGATTATCCGGAATATAAAAAAGAATTGGCGATTGTGCGTAGCAAAGTTCCCGGATGTGATGTTCGGCTGGCCAAACAAATCTGTGTATTTATGGAACTAATCCGTAAACAAAAACTTGAAAAAGTTCCAGGAGTCGCTGAAACTTTGGAT
>SHAT01000082.1 GCA_004213175.1 Pseudomonadota bacterium
AAATTCAAAGATCTATCTGAAGGGGATGATTTCAATATTGACGAATATCGCCTGAGCCCACGAGAGTTTTTTGAAAAACGCCGTACTTCCAAACGTCCTTATGTTTTTGATCTGCGTAGTTCTGAAGCACATGAAGCAGAGAATATACCTGGCTCACATAGTTTGCCGATAGAACATTTTGAAACTTCCATTTATCAAATGCCTTTTGCAGGAGACATCCTGCTATACGGAGGTGAAGACGGAGAGGTTTTGACAGCAGCAGAAATTCTTTATGACAATGGCTTCGAATCTTTTAACTTTACAGATTCCTACGAAGGACTTTATAGCAATGTCGATGCTTCATATTTGACGATCACAGATTCAGCTAGGAAGCAGATAAATAATGAACTACAAAGTGCTGAAGAACTTAAAGGTGTACAGGTTTTAGTTGAGCCGACTTCACCTTTAAAAGCAAATTATCGGATTGAATTAGTAAAATCACCTCTGGAAAGCAGCATCCAATTTGAGGTCGATGGAGTTAAAGTCTTTAGTGAACACAAAAATGCTTCTTTTCTAGAAGGGACAATCATTGAAATCAACGAAGAAGGTGAATTGGAAGCCAGAAACCCTCAGCTGTCAATCAGTAAATTAAGTGGTTCCCTAGAAGATCAGATACAACTCACGTTGGATGAACAGGTCAATCCTATGCTTGCTGCACATGGTGGGAATGTTATTTTAGAAGGGATCAAGGATAGCGCTGCTTATTTACGTTTTGGAGGCGGATGTCAGGGCTGCAGTATGATAGACACCACTGTAAAACAAGGTGTAGAAGTAATGCTAAAAGAGACTATCCCGGAACTGGTTGGAGTTTTTGATATCACTGATCACTCTGAGGGTGAATCACCGTTCTTTAAAGGATAAATACTTTTTTAGTAATCCTTTCCAGATTGGACTCACCCATGATTAGTATATATAGCAAAACCAGTAAACTAGCATTTTTATGTCATCTTCTACAGAAGATAATTTGAGTAACAATCACACTCCTAACATCGATAGTGATGAGGAATTTATGCAGGTGGTCTTTGACGGGAGGAACCTGCTTAAAAATAAAAAAGAATACCAGACAGAAGATTGGGCATGGACTTCAGAACTGGATGATGGAGGTATTTTTATCTTCAGTTATCTCTTGTATGACTACAAACAGCAGGTTCTAAGTTTATCTCGTTTAAAAGAAAGTGTTTATATGCTGAACCTCCTGCGACACAAGATGCTACCAAGAAAGGAAAAATCAGATTTGATGCTGCTGGAGCAGTTCCAAGTGATATTTACGCTTTATGAGAGATTAAAACTTGAAGATATGTCCTGGGATGCATGCGAGAAATATATAAGAGAACAAATTAAAGTGCAACTTAAAACTAACTAACTTTAGTTTTTTTCATCATTCAGCTTTTTTGCCTGCTTGATAACTTCTAAATTTTCAGAAACTTCAGTAGCAATTTTATCATTAAGTTTTTGCTCAGCACATTCCTGTGCGTGTTTGATCGCATTACGTAATGTATGAACTTTTGAACTACCGTGACAAACAATTACTACTCCGTTTATACCAAGTAAAGGTGCCCCTCCAACTTCGGAATAATCCGCCCTTTTTCTTAACTGACGGAAAGGGCCTTTCATCCCAAGGTAACCTAATTTCGAAAGCCACGAGCTCTGAACTTCTTCACGCAGAATACTCCGCACAAAATCAAAAGTTCCCTCTGCAACCTTAAGTGCAATATTTCCGATGAAACCATCACAAACAACCACATCCACTCTGTCTTTAAACATGCCCTTTCCCTCAATGTTTCCTGTGAAATTAAGGGTACTCTTTTTCAGAAGATTATAAGTTTCTTTAAGGTCCAGATATCCCTTACCTTCTTCCTCACCAACGTTTAATAGAGCCACACGCGGGTTTTGCAGGTGAAGATACGTACGTGCATATGCATCACCCATTAGAGCAAACTGAAAAAGGTAAAGGGGTTTGCAATCTGTATTTGCTCCTACATCTAGTAATACGAAGGGGTGATTACGATGAACGGAGGGCATTAACGAAGCAATTGCAGGACGCTCTATTCCCTCAACTGACTTGAGAACAAACTTTGCTGTCGCCATTGAAGCACCAGTATTTCCTGCGCTGACTACAGCATCTGCTTCACCTGCTTTCACAAGATCAACAGCAACCCTGATAGATGAATCTTTTTTTTGACGGAGTGCGGTAGCGGGAGACTCCTCCATTTCCACAATTTCTGTGGAATTAACAACTCGCAATTTTTGCTGATCGAAACTGTATTGTTTCAATTGCTGATTTATTTGAGTTTCTGCTCCAACAATAATGACTTCAATCCCAAAGTCTTTGACAGTTTGTACCGCCGCCTCTACCTGAACAGTTAAAGGTCTGTCACCTCCCATTGCGTCAACTGCAATTGCCATGCGTTTTTTCGGTTTGCTGTTGGTGAGTGAAAGAGCACTTCAAACGGCTCAAGATGCTTTAACTTCAATTACTTCAACACCCTTATAAAATCCACATTCAGGGCAGACACGATGAGGACGGATCAACGCATTACAGTTTGTACATTCTGAAAGGGCGGATTCTGTTATTTTAATATGTCCCCTTCTATGGTCACGTTGGCTACGGGAAGTTTTTCTTCTAGGTACGGCCATGGGTCGTCTTTGTTTGAGTGATTATTTGTTTATGTGCGATGTGATTTTCAAATTCTGAAAAGTGTTTTACTAATGCACTACCTTACTGATATTTCAATGTAAAAACTAAACCGCAGAAATTGTGCCTTTTCATCCTTCAGCAGCTTGTATTTCTTCAAGTGTCCGAGCTGTTGGGAGAGGATCTTTTGCTTCTTCAATAACCGGATATTCTTCACATTTTTCTTCATTTAACGCAGTGTAACTTGCCCATTTCTCCGGAACATCCACATCCGCGTAAATTGCTTCCACAGGGCACTCCTCAACACATGCATTACAATCTATGCAAGTTTCTGGGTTTATATACAACATAGTCGGCCCTTCGTGAAATGCTTCCACGGGACAGACTTCTACACAATCAGTATATTTACAATTATCGCAGTTCGGTGTAACAGTATAAGTCATCGACAGTTCCTCAATTGAAATTCGATTTAGAGCTTCCAACACATTATAGTTAAATGTTGTTGCCAATAAATGACAACCTATAATCGTGGCATAAATACGGTACTAAAACAAGTTTATTAAATATACAAATCTATTAAAAATTTTTACTCGTAACGCAAAGGATCTACCGGATTTAGCCGAGAAGCTTTATAGGAAGGATAAAGCGTTACCAAAATACAAATTGTAAAGGAAGCTGCTGTCGCAAGTGCCACATCAAACCAGTCAATCAGGACCGGAATACGATTTCCTCCGGGATAAACCCCAGGGGGAATATCAATTATATCAAAGCTCATTAAGGCCCAGCAGATTGAAAGTCCCACCAATACTCCACCAATGGTTCCTAACGAACCAATTACTAATCCCTGAAAAAAGAAAATTCTCCGTATGCCAGAATCCTTTGCACCGATTGCCTTAAGGATAGCAATTTCCCTGGATTTCTCCAACACAAGCATAATCAACGAACTGATGATGTTGAATGCAGCCACTACAATGATACTAGAGAGGATCAGAAATAGACCAATTTTTTCAAGTTTCATCACATGAAAAATACTTTTGTTTTCATCCGCCCAGTTCCCAACTATATAACCCTCGCTAATTTCATTAAGTTTATCAGCAACATCAGGAGCATTTTCAGGATCACTGATACGTACACCCAAACCTGTAATATTATTTTGCATCCGATAAATTTTCTGCAACAAACGGTAATCAATAAAAGCTAGGACTTCATCATAACCGGATATTCCAGATTCAAAGATTCCGATCACCTCCAGTTTTTTTATCCTGGGCACATCACCGATTGGAGTCAAACGATGTTCAGAGGAAACCAACTTGACTGAATCTCCTAAATTTACTTCCAACTGTCTAGCTAATTTTGCACCTAGTATAATTCCATCTTTTATACGATTTGTTCTTGCTTCAGGATATGAAAGCCGCTGTAACAATCTCGCTGAAATTTTCTTTTGTTTTTCAGGAGATGGGGTAAATCCATAAACTTCTTCGCGCAGATAAGAGGCGATTCTCGTCACGTCTTTTTCCTTCTGTGGATCAATTCCTCGGAGCAACGCACCTTTGGGCTTTTTACGACCAGTAAGCAAAGCCTGTTTAAAAATATACGGTGCAACGCTCTTTACATCCGGATGATGCATCAAACGTTTCTGAAGCTCTGAATAATTTCCCATTGCGTCATCCCAAGCAAAAATTGTGACATGCGGCAAAGAACCAGTGACAGCGTTACGCAAATTTGTACGGAAACCATTCATCACAGAAGTAGAAACGATTAGTGCAACAACGCCTAGGGCAACACCGCCAATCGAAATCCAGGTGATCACCGAAATCGAACGATCCTGCCTTGGAGAAAAAAGATAACGTTTACCGATAAATGTTTCGTATCGCATCAATTAATTTTTCAGTTTTTCCTGAACTATATCTGCCGCAGAGGCCAATGCTTCTGCAATTTTTTCCGGTGCTTTTATTCCAGCCTGCGCCATATTAGGTTTTCCACCACCTCGACCGTCAGCGAGTAAAGCCATTGTATTTACAAGTTCCCCAGCCTTTAAGCCTCTCTGAATCAAGTCATTACTAACAACACAAAGCAAGGTGCTTTTCCCAGACATCGTTGCAGCAAGCCAGGCTACACCAGATGTCATCTGCTCACTGAGTGCCTGCCCCATGTTTCGGAGAGTGTCTGCGGAATCGACCTCAACTATTTTTGCTAAAACCTTGACTCCTTCAACATTTTCAGCCTGAGCGATCAAGTCTGAGACCCCTGTAAGAGCTTTCTCGCTCCGTATATTTTGGAGATCTCTTTCCAATTGTCTTTTTTCATCAGCAAGTTTTTCAACCATTTTCGGAACTTGTGCTTCTGGAACATTCATCAATTGACGAAGTCTGCGGGCAACCCGTCCTTGTTCCTGATTCATCAGTTCGGCTTCCCTTCCAGTTAGTGCAACAACCCTACGGACTCCAGATGCAATTGCCTCTTCCGAAAACATCCGGAACTGACCAATTTGACCTGTGGCTTTTACATGACATCCTCCACAGAGTTCTTCTGAAAATTCAGCTATCTTCACCACACGTACTACATCACCATATTTTTCACCAAACAAGGCGGTTATTCCTGAATCAATTGCTTCCTGAAAAGGAGTCTCATAGATGTCTGTGGGTATGTTTTTTCGAATCACAGCATTAACAATATTCTCAATTTTCTCCATCTGTTCCTCACTGACTTTTTCAAAATGAGTGAAATCGAAACGCAGTATTTCTGGACTAACAAAAGAGCCGGCCTGATTGACATGTTCCCCCAGAACCTGTCTAAGAGCTTCGTGCATCAAATGCGCAGCCGTATGATTATTGGTTGTTGATAAACGCAGCTTCTCATCAACCACCGCAGTCAGCGGGGAGTCATCCAGAGTATATTCCAAAGAAGTTTCCAGAGAATTGTTTTTAACTTCAGAACTTTTCTTTTCACAAAAATGAATGATCGAGTCGCCTTGTTTCTGGACATCAACCACATTCCATTTTTTACCGTTTTGCTCAAGAGTACCTTGATCTCCTACTTGACCTCCAGATTCAGCATAGAATGGAGTGATATCAAGAATAAATTGCAATTGTCCTTGCCCATTGAGACTAAATCTTCGGATTTTTGAATCAGTACGGAAAATATCATATCCAACAAATTTTGAATCCGGACCTTCTGATATCTCTGTCCATTCATCCAGAGATAAATCAAATTTGCCAGCTTCACGTGCACGGTTTCGCTGTTTTTCCATCAATTTATCAAAAGCATTTTCGTCAGTAACGAATCCTCGTTCTTCGCACAGCAACCTAGTCAAATCAACCGGGAATCCATAAGTATCATAAAGCTTAAAAGCATCGTCTCCGGAAAGTATCTTTGCTTTTTTCGTTTCAGGATTTAAGATCATTTTCTCAAATATTTCGAGGCCGCGATCAAGGGTTAAACCGAAACTTGTTTCCTCAGCCTGAATTACATTTTGTACATGTTTTTGCTGTTTTTTTATTTCCGGGAAAGCATCTCCCATCACTTCAACCAGAACAGGCACAAGCTTATATATGAATGGTTCGTGCATTTTAAGAAGACGGCCGTAACGAGTTGCTCTTCTTAACATGCGTCGCAAAACATAACCGCGCCCTTCGTTTGATGGGAAAGCTCCATCGGCAATTGCAAAACTTAGTGATCTCAAATGATCTGCTATCACGCGAAATGCTACACCTACATCTCCAGTCGTATCTTTCTGACCAGTAACCTCGCTGATACATGATAGAATCGGTGTGAAAAGATCCGTACTGTAATTTGAATCAACCCCCTGCAAAACACGGCAGATCCTTTCCAAACCCAATCCGGTATCTACATGCTGAGCCTCCAGTGGTTCCAAATGTCCATCTGGAAAGCGTTGATATTGTATAAAAACTAGGTTCCATAATTCTACAAAACGCCAACACCCCTCAAGATTCACTGAACAGGTGTGTTCCTCGGAAAGTGGACATGTGCCTTCACCCAGATCAATGTGTAGTTCCGAACACGGTCCACATGGACCTACCTCACCCATTTCCCAAAAATTATCTGCTTTATCAAAACGTAAAACTTGTTGTGGATTAATGTCGGTAATGGTGCGCCATAAGTTTTCCGCTTCTTCATCTGCCTCAACTCCTTCTCCACCTTTAAAAACGGTAGCCCATAATTTATCTTTAGGTAGCCGCCATACATTTGTCATTAATTCCCATGCCCAACCAATTGCATCTTTTTTAAAATAGTCTCCAAAAGACCAGTTCCCGAGCATCTCAAAAAAAGTATGGTGATAATTATCATGTCCGACATCTTCAAGATCATTGTGTTTTCCACTTGCACGAATGCATTTTTGTGAGTTAGCAGCGCGGTTATATTCGCGTACACCTGTGCCCAAAAAAACTTCCTTAAACTGCGCCATTCCCGAATTCGAAAAAAGCAAAGTTGGATCATCATTTGGAACTACGGGGGCACTGCGGACAAAACGATGTCCTCGATCTTCAAAAAATTTTATGAACTCTTGCCGTATTTGTTTTGAGTTTTTCATTCTCCGCTGTGAAGTGGCAGTGATTATTTTTTTTGAACAGATGTTCAAGCTTGGGAGGAGGGTCTGGATTCAAGGTTAATCCAGAACAACCGGCTGACGCTGAGGACAACAGGTTGTAGCAGACTAAATAATCAACGAGCCATGAATTCGACTACAAGATGATCTTCTACTTCTATTGGAATTTCCTCACGTTCAGGAATCTGAACCAGAGTTCCCGAATAGTTTTTGGTGTCACGCTGAATATAACCTAATTTCTGTTCAAAGA
>SHAT01000083.1 GCA_004213175.1 Pseudomonadota bacterium
TTGGAGGAATGGCCGCGTTTATCCCCAGCCGCCGTGATGAAGAAGTCAACCGTGTTGCTATGGAAAAAGTTCAACAAGACAAAGAAAGAGAGGCACAAGACGGTTTTGACGGGTCATGGGTTGCGCATCCTGATCTAGTTCCTGTATGTACAGAAGTTTTCAGCAAAACCTTTGAAGAAGGCCATGTCAACCAAAAACATCGAATGCGTGAAGATGTCCAGATTAGTGCGGAAATGCTGCTGGAATTCCAGATTCCTGGAGGAAAAATAACAGAATCTGGCTTACGAAACAACATCAGTGTTGGCATACAATACATAGCAGCATGGTTAGGTGGCACAGGTGCCGTAGCTATTTTTAATTTAATGGAAGACGCGGCAACTGCTGAAATTTCAAGATCACAGATTTGGCAATGGTGCCGTCACCCGCAAGGTAAATTGGAGGATGGGCGCAAAATAACAAATGAACTAGTGCTAAATATTATTCCTGAAGAACTAGCCAAAATCCAGGAATCGTACGGAGGTTCCTACAATGAAGAGAAGATGAAGCAGGCGACAGACTTGTTTATTTCACTAGTCAGTGAGGAAGCATTTGAAGAATTTCTCACCATAAGAGCCTACGATCAGCTCGATTGATTTTATGGATTTAGAACTAGAGGAAGTTCTTCGTTATTTGTCTTCAACCAATTTTCCCATAGTATCTGGATACTTTTTCCACTTTTCGGATGTACCCAATCCGGACTGAGTTCAAGCAGTGGCAACAAAACAAAACTGCGTTTTTCCATTTCCGGATGAGGAATTTTTATCCTTTCAGTATCAACAATATCTTTACCATAACTCAGAATATCAAGGTCAATTTTTCTCGATCCCCAGTGTTCTTTGCGGACACGCCCCAACTGGGTTTCAATTTGCTGACACTTTTTTAACAGTTCAAGAGGAGTAAGCTCGGTCCAACCACAAACTACTTGATTAAAATAATTGGGCTGTTTCATCTTCAAAAGTGGTTCACTCTCATAGATTTCGGAAGAGCGAAAATTCTGCAAAGTTGCTGCTGATAATTTGCTGCAAGCTTGATTCAGGAAGGCTTGTCGATTTCCTAAGTTGCTGCCCAGTCCTAAATGCACTAAAATAGCTGTTGTCATTGTTAATTCTTTGCTTTAATTTTTTGAAGTATGAGCTTATCACAATCATGGATGTACTAGCAAAATAGAAGCAAAATCGGGGAACTAATTATGTTACGGATTATTGGAGGAGAGTTTCGCGGCAGAAAATTAAAAGTCCCCGCGGGAAAAGATGTAAGGCCTACTTCGGATCGGGTCCGAGAAGCTCTTTTTAATATACTTTCTTCGATGTTAAGGTGGGAAGAGCTGACAGTAATTGATCTATACGCAGGTAGTGGAGCTTTGGGTTTGGAAGCATTGAGTCGAGGTGCAAAGAATGCAATCTTTGTTGAAGCATCACGCAAACATATGAAAATCCTGTTACAAAATGTTGAACTGATGTCATCAGAGCAAGGACAATATAAACTTTTCCAGAACCATGCAGAAAACTGGATTTCCCGTTTTAGTGATCCAGAAAAACCTTGTCTTGTTTTTGTTGATCCCCCATTCTCAGGGAGAGAATATGATTATATACTGGAAAAAATTGCTCTTCTTCCAGCAATCCGGACTGGATCAATAATAGTAGTTGAATCACCAAACTCCAGAAAAATAAAGTTTCCCGATATTTTGGAACTTGTGAAACACCGACGTTACGGCTCGGTCACGCTAGATATACTGCGTAAATGCTGAGTAGCTATCTCTACAATAATCTTGCCTTGACTCCTCTACTAGCCTAATCTAAACAGTAAAAATTATATTCTTTAGAGGACACATTCCATTGTTCGTAATGAGTTTTTTAGACAAAATAGATAAAGCATCCCTGCCAGGACATATCGCCATAATCATGGACGGTAACGGGCGCTGGGCCACAAAACGGGATATACCTAGATTTGAAGGGCATCGCAATGCAGTAAAGTCCGTACGAGCTTGTGTTGAAGCTGCAGCTGAGTTGAAATTAAACGTGCTGACTTTGTACGCATTCTCAACAGAAAACTGGCGGCGCCCTAAAAAAGAAGTTTCTGCACTGATGAATTTATTTTTTGAGTTCCTCAAAAAAGAACTGGAGACAATGCTCAAAAACAATGTACGTTTTAAGCTAATTGGTGACCGTAACGGACTTCCAGATTTTCTGCAGGAACGCTTAAGTCTCGCTTTGGATTCGACTGCTGGTAATACAGGTTTGTTGTTGAATTTAGCTTTGAACTACGGAGGCCGGGACGAAATAGTGCGTGCTGCCAGGAAGCTGGCAGAAGAGGTTAAAAAAGGAGATTTACAACCGGAAAGCATTGATGAATCTTTAATTTCGGAAAAAACCTTCACGGCTGGTGTGCCGGATCCAGATTTGATTATTCGTACAAGTGGTGAACAGCGTCTTTCCAACTTTTTAATTTGGCAGGCAGCTTACGCGGAGTATTTTTTTACTGATGTTTTATGGCCTGATTTTACTAAAGATAATTTACACGAAGCTATTTTTGAATATCAGCAGAGAAAACGTACAATGGGAGGCGCAACCGTTTCCAAAGCAGGTTCGAAATTCTCTGCGGATATCCCGTTAACGGCTAGCAATTCCAGAATTTCTGAAATTTTGGTGTGAGAAATGTTATGAGTGATGTCTCATCTCCATCGGACTTGTCCGCAAGGCTCAAAACCGGATTTCCACTGGCTATTGGAATTGCACTACTGCTTTTTTCTCCTACCTTTGTCGTTGGCCTCCTGGTAATTGTGATTGCATTCATTGGAGCACAAGAACTCACCAGTATGCTTGCTAAAGCAGAGGGCGAAGAAACTCCTGGATTACTTCCAGAATGGTTTTTGCCAGCAACTGCCGTACTTATGGGTTTAGGAGCGTTAAAAGGGGAGACAGGACTTCATGCCGCATTGTTGATTAGTGTAGTAGGTTGGATATTTTATGAATTAGTATTTACACCTAAAAGCGAACTTACTAAACTGTCATCCTTGGGCTTCGGTTTATTTGGAATGGTTTGGGCAGTCTGGAGCGTTTTGCACATTACATTGATCAAAGGTCTTCCGGAAGGTACAGCCCTGCTTTTTTACCTATTACTAGTCATTAGCTTCAGTGATATTTTTGCATATTTTGGTGGGAAACGTTTTGGTAAATCCCTACTGGCTCCAAACATCAGTCCTAAAAAAACGTGGGAAGGCAGTTTTTTTGGAGTTTTCGGCGGAGGAATTGTAGGTGCAGTTTTTGGCGAACTTACGATGTCAATGTTCTGGCTTAACGGATTATTGTTAGCTATGCTACTCGCAGTCATAGGACAACTTGGTGATTTAGTTGAATCAAAAATTAAAAGGCTCTGTGACGTTAAAGATTCTGGTACACTGCTACCTGGACACGGAGGTATCCTTGATCGGATTGATGGTCACATGCTTGCGGCACCTGTTTTTTACTATTTACTGCAACTCGGATGAAATCTACTGCAAGTTTTTCCAAAAGTTCTGAAACTCAAGCCTCAGCTCTTACCAAAGTTTCGGTTCTTGGCGCAACCGGATCTATTGGTTTGAAAACGCTTGAGATTGTCCGCCAATTTCCGCAAAAGTTCCAGATTGAGGCCTTATCATGTAAAAGTTCAATTGAACAGTTAAGGGAACAAATCATTGAGTTTAAGCCGCGGATTGTATGTGTTGATACCAGCGGTCAAGCAAGTGAATTGAAGGAGACGTTTAGCATCGGACAAGGCAGTCCAGAAACAGAATTCGTTTGGGGCAGGGAAGGTCTGAAACAGATTTCTAGTGATGATGAGACAGATCTTGTAGTAGCAGGAATTGTCGGAGCGGCTGGTTTGGAACCCACATATTCTGCTGTTGAAGCTGGAAAAATTGTTGCAGTAGCTAATAAAGAGCCTTTAGTAATGGCTGGAGAGCTCTTCATGCAGACTGCCAAAAAAACAGGTGCAAAGTTACTGCCGACCGACAGTGAACATAATGCTATTTTCCAGTCTCTGCATAATGAGCCTTCAGAACGAATCGCGCGTTTGATCCTGACGGCATCAGGAGGCCCGTTCCGTGACCTCCCTCTGGATAAGTTTGAGCAGATTACTCTTGCCGAAACACTGAATCATCCCAACTGGGAAATGGGTCGAAAAATTACCATTGACTCCGCTACAATGATGAACAAAGGTCTGGAAATAATAGAAGCACAATGGCTGTTTAATGTTTCGGTTGAAAAGATTGATGTCCTGATGCAAAGAGAAAGTATCATTCATTCAATGGTGGAATTTATTGATGGTTCTTTTTTAGCACAAATGGGTCTTCCAGACATGCGTGTACCGATTGCTTACTGTCTTGGTTGGCCTGAAAGACTGCCTTTAAAAATTCCTCGTTTAGATCCGGTAGCCTTAAATGCGCTGCACTTTGAGGCCATAGACACACAACGTTTCCCCTGCCTATCACTTTCCCTCAAGGCCGCTAAACAGGGGGGTGGATCACCTGCAGTATTGAACGGTGCAAATGAGGAAGTTGTTGCGGCTTTTTTAAATGAGGAAATCCGTTTTGTTGACATCTTCAAAACTTTAGCTACCGTGATGGGCAAGTTGGATGAAACTCTGCATTATGCTGAACCAGAATGTTTAGATGAAATCCCAAATTTTCTTCTAAACATTAAATCACTAGAAGATGCAATTCAGGCAGATCAGTGGGGTCGCAAACAAGTAGGAAAAGTGCTAGAACTCATAAACTAGATGCATTACGAAAAACGAAAAAATTGAAGCAAACAAATATAGCACTGTCATTACTGGAAGAGACTTTCAGCATTCACAGGCTTGCTCTGGATGCATCATTACCGGAAGCTGTTAGTGAATGTGATTTTTATAGTCTGAGCAAAACTGCTGAAGAAATTTCATTGGTTTGTCCTGAAAATATTGCAGTAACAAGTGAAAAGAGCAATCCGGATTGGAAGTGTCTAAAAGTGGCAGGTCCACTTGATTTCAAGTTGACTGGAATTCTCTCAGGTATTACTGATGTTTTGGCAGGAGAAAAAATAAGTATTTTTGCAATTTCTACATTTGATACGGATTATATTCTGATCAAAAGAGAATACCTGACAACTGCAGTATCCGCACTAGAACGTGCTGGATATCAATTTAATTAATCCTTAAATTATTATTATTAACGCCTTATGCTGATAACTATTTTATCTTTTTTAGCGGTTCTTGGAGTGCTGATTTTCATCCATGAACTTGGACATTATCTTGCTGCACGACATGTAGGGGTACGTGTAGAAGCATTTTCAATAGGTTTCCCGCCGACTGCATTGGCAAAACAAGTTGGAGAAACGGAATACAGGCTTTCATGGCTACCTCTTGGAGGTTACGTTAAATTGTATGGTCAAAATGTAACTGACGAAGATGTGGAAGATCCTACCAATTATGCTGCAAAATCTATTTTTCAACGTCTTTACATCCTTGCGGCAGGGCCACTGATGAATCTAGTGTTTGCGATAATTTTTATGCCTTTGGTATTTTGGATAGGCATGGACATTCCAGCCTATCTAAATGACACGCCATATATCCAAAAAGTTAAACCTGAAAGTTATGCATATAAATTGGGGATTAGGGAAAATGATGAAATAATCGCGGTAAATGGTAATAAAGTAAAAAACTGGGAAGAACTTCAAAGTGCACTGGGACAAATTTTGCCTTTAGAAAACCTGAGTCTCGAAATTGACCGGGCTGGGAATTCGATGATTATGGAAAGTTCCGGTATTGAAATGCGCCGTACTGCAAGTATGGGTTGGTCTCCTCTGCTTTCTCCAATTGTTGGAGGATTTACCGGAGACTCTCCCGCTGAAAAAGCAGGTATTCAAACTGGAGACAAAGTAAAAGCCATTAATGGGAAGTCTATTCAAGACTGGATCGAAATTTCACCAGCAGTTCAGAAAATCATGAAAGACAATAGTAATGCAGAAGAAAGTTCTACAAAAAAACTCATGGTTGAAATTGAGAGAAACTCTGTTGTTCAGTTTGTCGAAGTAGCACCATATTTGGAGACAAAGTCCCAAAGATGGCTTTTAGGCATGAGTATGCAACAAATTTCCCGTTCGCATGCTTTCGGTGATTCTCTTGCTCTGGGTAGCGCGCGTTTATGGTTTTTAACTAAAGCTACCTTCAGTTTCTTGGGACAAATGTTTCAGGGTGAAGGATCAATGGACGATCTTGGAGGACCGATAAAAATTGGTATGGTGATCGGTGAAGCAGTTCGGAGTGGTGTAGCAGACTTGTTTTTCCTGATGTCGTTTATAAGTTTGCAACTAGGTATTTTCAATTTGCTGCCGATTCCGGCACTGGATGGGGGACATATTTTTATGCTCTTGTTGGAAAAATTAAACAGAGGACCTTTGAGTATCAATATGCGCGAACGTACACAGATGATTGGTTTTTATGTGCTAATTTCTTTAATGGTTTTTGTGACTTGGAATGATCTGATGAGTTTGCTGTGAGCCAGTTTAATTTACAGCGACTCAGTCCCAGCTCAAGCCAGTCAGGAATCTCCAAAACATTCATTGAATCACGATGAACCGACCAGATTAACCAATTGACAACCCCTAGAATTAAGGGTACTATCCAGAATCGACAGAAATACAAAGGATAGATTTGAAAAACCAACCAATGGTGCAACCATAGTGTAGCCTTTAATTGTCGGATATTAAAGGATCTGAATACAATGGGGTACTGTGACTTAGCAGTGTGTGCCACCAAAATCAACGATGAGTAAATGACCGGCTTCTATAATTTAGTCTAGGTCAAGTAAGACAGTCTCTGATATCCTTGGAAATTCTGAGGGTACCATCCTGATACACATATTTTTAACCAACAGAAAAGGAAAGAGTCACCATGGGAGAAGAAACCTATTGCAGGCCGAGCTGGGACGAATATTTTTTAGGATTGATGGATGAGGTTGCCAATCGTGCAACCTGCGATAGAGGTCGCAGTGGATGTATCGTTGTCAGGGACAAGCAGATTGTTTGTACGGGCTATGTTGGTTCTCCAGAGGGATTCCCACATTGTGATGAGGTAGGGCATTTGATGAAGGAGGTCGTGGAGGAGGATGGCACATCCCGGATGCATTGTGTTAGGACCATTCACGCGGAACAGAATGCGATTTGTCAGGCCGCCAAACACGGTATTTCGCTCAAAGGAGCTTCCTTGTATTGTAAGATGGAACCCTGCCGCGTCTGTGCGATGCTGATTATCAGTGTGGGCATCACTAAGGTGATTGCCAAAAAAAAATACCATGCAGCTCAAGAAACACGAGACATGTTCCGGCAGGCCGGCATTGAATTGGTCGTGGTTGAGGATGAAGTAGAGCAATATTCAAGTCAGTGAATTCCTCAGATTTAATGATTCCTACCGAGTGCCA
>SHAT01000084.1 GCA_004213175.1 Pseudomonadota bacterium
AGAAATAACTGAGGAGTTACACCGTAACTTTGCTGAAATTGCACCTAGAGCATTGAATATACTGTCTGACCTTGCTGAAAATGCTGAAAGTGAGAGTGTACGTTTAGGGGCAACTCGCGATCTTTTGGATAGAGCTGGGTTTAGGCCAGTTGATAGACATGAAATAGTCAAACAGAAATCTGTGGAAGAACTCAATGCTCAGCTTGTGAGTCTTGTAGGAGAGGATGGCGCTCAGTTATTGGTTGGAGCTTTCATAAGTAGGAGAAGTATATCTGGCCCTGAGTTGACTAAATGAATCCCAATAACCCCTAAGCATAATAATGCATATTTTCTATAGATGTCAGTAAACATCAAATGGTACAGCTTACCGCATTAATATCCCCCACCTATATAAATCATATATCTTACTTTAGAATAATCTTCAAAATATCCCCTTGAATTAATTAATATAGACTTAATATTATATACAAATGGTAGCGGAATGGTCATGCTTTTGGTGGAATTTAAGCTAGAAAAGTTGACAAAACTTTATTGAAACATATAAACTAAAAACTCAAAATATTTTTTTGGCAAGCTGATTTTGTAAAATTATTATTTTTTTTGAATTTATTTAAAGAATTTGAAAATCATAGAGTCCGAAATTCGCCGATACATTTATCAATTGTTTAAATTCGTTGATTTGTTTTTGAATTAAGGAACAAAATTAAACATTTCAGAGGAATTGTTCCTTAACGATGTAGCCTATACATAAAAACCAAAATCGAGAAACAGATGGAAGATTTTCCGAATAAACTAAAACAATTAGAACCCTTGATAGCGACCTCTGGTGTGTCACGCCGAGACTTTATACAATTGGCAATGATGACAGGTCTTTCTGTCACAGCTGCAGGAGCCATGTTCTCAAAAGCGGAAGCTGCAGGCTCACCTAAAAAAGGAGGAACCTTTCGAATGGGCATGGAAGGAGGCTCAGCAACAGACAGTCTTGATCCACGCACCTACGCCGACTCCGTTATGATCGCGGCCTCATTGGCTGTTTATAACGGTATGGTAGAATTCGATAATGCGGGAAATCCTACTGGTGAACTTTTGGAAAGCTGGGAAGCAAAACCAGGTGCTGTTGAATGGATTTTCAATGTCCGTCAAGGAATCAATTTTTCTAACGGAAAAACTCTGGATGCTGATGATATCATTTATTCGATAGGTATTCACCGCAGTGGAGACACCAAATCCCCCGCCAAAGGTATTTTGGCCCAAATTGCGAATATAAAAGCAATTTCACCAAGCCAAATTGCAATCACCCTGTCCGGCGGTAACGCTGATTTTCCCGTAATTCTGGGAGACTATCACTTGGTCGTTGTTCCCAATGGCTTCACAGACTGGGAAAATCCAATTGGAACTGGTGGGTATACGTTGGCTAGCTTTGAGCCCGGCGTTCGTTTGGTATTTAAAAACCGGGGTGACTATTGGAAAGAAGGCCGTGCCAACTTTGAAACCGTCGAGTTGCTGAATATCCAAGACGGAGCTGCTCGCACAGCCGCTTTGCAATCGGGTCAGGTTGACGCAGTTAACCGTTTAGACGCTCGCACCGTTGACCTTTTGAAGAGAAATGAAGACCTGAAAATTCTGCGTACCAAAGGAACAGGTAACCGTTTTTGCTTTGTATCTCGAGTCACATCACCAGGCTTTAGTAACAAAGATCTTCGCTTGGCACTGAAATGGGGTATAGACAGAGAAAAAATAATAGAATCAGTATACTCTGGCTATGCTGTCCCGGGCAATGATCACACGCTGGACGCATATAACCCTTATTATAACACTGATATGCCACAGCGCACATATGATCCAGACAAAGCAGCATATCACTTCAAAAAATCTGGCTTAAATGGCGAAATTACTCTTTCGACATCCGAAGGAGCCTGGGGTTCTGCGGTTGATTGTGCGCAGCTTTACCAAGAATCAATGGCCAAAGCTGGCATCACATTGAATGTAAAAAAAGAATCGGCTGACGGATATTGGAGCAATGTATGGCTTAAAGAGCCTTTCTGTGCTGTTTACTGGGCGCGCCGTTTATCTGCTGACCAAACTTTCACCCAAGTTTATGGCTCTGGTTCGGATTGGAACGATTCGGATTGGCGTGTTCCGGCTTTCGATAAGTTAGTAGAAGCAGCACGAGTCGAATTGGACGAAGAAAAACGCAAAGCTCAATATTTCGAATGCCAAGAAATGATCTCAGAGGATGGTGGCATGGTTTGCTTTGGAATCACAGATTATCTTGATGGCTATTCGTCAAAAGTTATGGGCACACAAGCTCATGCACGTTACGATATGAATGATCTCCGGATAGCTGAAAAAGGCTGGTTTTCGTAATCGGTTGAAGATGAGTAAAAGAATTTAGAAAGAAAAGATCCGGAATATGCTGAGATTAATATTAACCAGGATCTTTCTAGGCTGTTTGACTTTGTTTGCGGTGACAATCTTGATTTTTGCCGCAACCGAAATATTGCCCGGCGATGTTGCTTCTGCAATCTTAGGTCAAGGGGCAACTCCGGAAACATTAGCTGCATTTCGAATTGAACTAGGGCTTGATCGTTCCGCTTATGTACGCTATTTTGAATGGCTTTCCAACGCCTTGCAGGGTGATCTGGGCGTTGCCTTGACCAATAAGCGCGAGGTCTTAGCCACGATCACACCAAGATTGATAAACACTTTGTTTCTTGCTGGTTATGCAGCAGCAATTGCAGTTCCTATTGCCATTTTTTTTGGTATTGTTACCGCGATCAATGAAGGAAAATGGATCGACCGTGCGGCCAATATAGTAACCCTCGGGGCCATTTCCGTACCAGAATTCTTTATCGCCTATATCCTTATTTTTGTTTTCGCCACCAAATTGGGGTGGTTTCCGTCACTGTCAACGGTATACAGCGACATGGGCTTTTGGCAAAAACTGCATGTCGTTGCGCTACCATCTATCACATTGACCATGCTGGTTACGGCACATATGTTACGCATGACTCGTGCAAGCGTTTTGGCTATCATGTCGCAACCCTACATTGAAATGGCCTTTCTCAAAGGCTTACCCCGAAATCGCGTTATTTTGCACCACGCCCTTCCTAATGCGGCAGCACCAATCATTTCTGTTGTAGCGCTTAACCTTGCCTATTTAATTGTTGGGGTTGTCGTAATTGAGGTGGTATTCGTTTACCCAGGGGTCGGACAATATATGGTGGATGGGGTGTCGAAACGGGATCTGCCTGTTATTCAGGCATGCGCCTTAATTTTTGGAGGTACCTTTGTCCTTTTGAACACAGTTGCAGATATTTTGTCAATTATGGTAAACCCACTCCTTAGGCATTCCCGTTAGAAGTAAAATGACAAATAACAATTCCTTTCGCAATCCTACGCTTTCAGCAAAGATTGGTATGGTAATTTTATCCATCTTTATTTTCTGTGCTATTTTCGCACCTATCATTGCACCATTTGGTGAGGCCGAGTCAGTAGGTAAAACTTGGCTAGGCCCTTCCTCTAAATTTTGGCTGGGAACTGATAATATAGGGCGTGATATGTTATCTCGGGTAATTTTTGGGGCACGTATGACACTAGGTGTTGCAGCTATTTGCACCTGTTTGTCTTTCTTGATCGGGGTAACTATGGGACTTTTGGCGGCTGTGGCTGGCAAGATCTTTGACCAAGTGCTTTCACGTTTTGTAGATTTAATGCTTTCTATACCAATTTTGGTTTTTGCTCTGATGATCCTTTCAATGTTTGGATCATCGCTCCCCACACTTATCATCACTATTGGTATCCTAGATTCATTTCGGGTTTTTCGATTAGCAAGGGCAATTGCCGTTGATGTAGTAGTCAAAGAGTTTGTAGAAGTTGCCCGTCTACGCGGAGAGGGCTATTGGTGGATTATGCGGCATGAAGTTTTACCAAATTCACTCCCTCCTATGATCGCTGAATTAGGCTTACGCTTTTGCTTTAACTTTTTATTTGTGGCCAGTCTTAGTTTTTTAGGCATTGGCATTCAACCACCATTCGCTGATTGGGGAGGAATGGTTCGTGAAAGTGGAAGGGCAATTTCTTTTGGCATTGCTGCTCCACTCTGGCCAGCTCTAGCAATTGGTTTAACCACAATTAGTGTAAATATGATTGTCGATTGGATTTTGTCGATTAACGCACGCCCCTCTGGCGCCTCAGCCGAGATGTAAGATAGAAAAACCCATTCTAAAAATTCAAGGACTTCACATTGAAAACTTGGCAGGAGAGATTCTGGTTGATAATGGTAATATTGAACTCATGCAAGGAGAAATATTAGGACTTATCGGAGAATCTGGGGCCGGAAAATCAACAATTGGCCTTGCTGCAATGAGCTATGCTCGCGCAGGCTGTAAAATTTCACGCGGTCAAATTGAAATTGATGGTGTTCAGATACGCGACTTATCTGCAAAAGGACGTGCACCGTTTCGAGGCCGACGCATAGCCTACGTGGCGCAATCTGCTGCAGCTTCGTTTAACCCATCCCACCGTATAATGGATCAAATTTGCGAAATGCCAGTGCATCACGGAGTGTTGACAAATTCTGAGGCTGAAGCTTGGGCAGTTGAAATGTTCCACACCCTTGAACTTCCCGATCCTAACAACTTTGGTTCGCGTTTTCCGCATCAGGTCTCTGGCGGACAATTGCAGAGGGCGATGGTCATTATGGCCATTTCTGCACACCCAGACATTGTGGTTTTTGACGAGCCCACTACTGCACTTGACGTTACAACACAGATCGAAGTCTTGCTACTGATCAAAAAAATGATCAGAGATTATAACATTGCCGCGCTTTATATCACCCACGATTTGGCCGTTGTAGCCCAAATTGCAGATCGTATATTAGTGTTGCAATCTGGTAAAATGGTCGAACTAGATACCACTGCAAATATATTGCACGCTCCCAAAGCTACCTACACAAAGGAATTAGTCGAAGACCGCCAGACGTCAGACGTCTTTCGCGAAAAGCTCTTGAAGTCAGAACGTGAAGTGATTATGGATGCTTCAAATATTATTGCACATTACGGTAATTTTCGTGTGCTTAATGATCTGTCTATCACGGTAGCAAAAGGCGAAACCGTCGCTATAGTGGGTGAATCTGGTTCGGGTAAGACCACACTTGCCAGGGTGATGGTAGGGCTCACACCACTCACCTCCGGTAGCTTGACCTTTATGGGGAATACATTGGAGCCTTTGCTAAAAAATCGCAGTAGTGATGATTTACGAAATATTCAACTGATCTATCAACAACCAGATGTGGCACTTAACCCTCGCCAAACAGTGGGGGACATTATCGGTCGCACGATTGTGTTTTATTTCAACCGTTCCGACGCCGAAATAAAAGACCGCACAGCCCAATTGCTGAACCAAGTGGGGCTGCCAGAAGATTATATGAACCGCTATTCAACCTCACTATCGGGAGGACAAAAGCAACGAGTTTGTATTGCCCGCGCACTGGCTGCAGAACCTGCACTTATAATCTGCGATGAGCCTACCTCGGCATTGGATCAATTGGTAGCAGAAGATATTTTGAAGCTTTTACAACAACTTCAAGATGATTTGGGCTTATCCTACCTGGTAATTACCCATGATCTGGGCATTGTACGCCGCATTGCTCACCGCACAGCGGTTCTTTTGGGTGGAGAGTTAGTGGCAAATGGACCAACAGGTGATATTTTCAAGCCCCCTTTCCACACATATACTGAAAAACTTCTGCAATCCGTGCCAGAGTTGCGAGAAACTTGGTTGGAAGGAATCATTGACAAACGCTCAATTACAAAAGTTAATGTCAACAATCAAATTAACAGAAAGCTCAACAAATCCATCTTCTAATCTCCGCAGGGAGTGTGTAGATGAAATTAAAAATGAGTTATACGGTAACTTTGTCGAATTAGCCCCTAGAGAATTGAATATACTATCTGATCTAGCTGAGAATGCCGAAATTTAGAGTGTACTTGTAGGGGCTACTCGTGATCTTATAGATAGAGCTGGCTTCAGGCCAGTTGATAGTCATGAAATAGTCAAAGAGAAATCAGTTGAAGAACTCAATGCTCAGCTAGTAAGTCTTGTAGGAGAGAATGGAGCAGAGATGTTGATAAGTGCTTTCAAAAGTAGGAGAAGCATTTCAGGCCCTGAACTGGCTGGGTAAGTTGTTAGTAAATTAGTAATTTGAATTAACCAGCCGAATCTAGTTGAGAAATAATTGTCTAATCAATGTGCAACAAAAGGCATAATTTTAACAATGTAAAGCGTCAAATATCCGAAAAGAAATAAAAATGGTGTGTCCCATGTATGTGGGGCAAATGCTTCAGCAAGAGTCATTACTATCGGGAATACAATAAGTAAACAAATAAATTCAGAAGAGGTAAATCCTGATTGAAAAAATATAATTACAATGACACTTGTAAAAAACACACATGCGCTTCCTTCAACTGTTCTTTCATATTTTATTTTTGAAAAAAGAGCATATGTCTTATATTTTAGTCTACCAAACCTAACCCCAACAGGTTCTGCAAGGCCGTCACCAATACCATTTACAAGTATAGGTATTAATAATAAATCTTCGTAACCAATTTTATAAAAATAAATAACAATTGGTATAATTATTAAATATGCAGCTGCTGTTTGTGTTGTAAGCCATAGAAGAGTATTTGGTCGATCCTCAGGTCTATCGAATGATAGGAACATTCTTTGTATTAGCCTTGAATTAGTTCTAATTGGTTTGATGTAGATTATCAAACCTGCGACTGCAACAAAACTTCCTATTATCAGCAATTCTATTGAAGGTTGAACTGGAATAATGTTATCAATAAACATTGGAACAAAAAATAAAGCGAAATGGTTAATCTTTCTAGTATAGTTAACCTTTACACCTTTATAAAAAACAAGACTGCCTGATGCATATTGAATTAATAACAATATTGTTAATTTTATTATTCCACTTAACAATGCTGGATCAAACATTTATTATGCCTTAATTTTGTTAATTACGTTTTGTTGTGTTATATATCTATAGCGCGTATCATGGAATAGTAGTAATTATTTGGTGCTATAAAATTTTAAGATGTTTCTTTATACTACAATATCATTTTAGATATCCAAAACAAAAATTTAGTTACGAACCATTCCATAAAGAACTCCTCACC
>SHAT01000085.1 GCA_004213175.1 Pseudomonadota bacterium
ATAGTCCACCGGAATCTAATATAATTTCTTGATTCAGTATATATTTTCAATCCATTCTAATTATTTCCATGCTCCAAATTTAAAGGTAATTTGGTATTGAGGAGAAGCAGTTTCAGTACAATAATTTGACTGATTTTGTATTAACCATTCTTCAACAAGTTCTCGAAGGCAATCATCTAACAACTCTTTATCCTCATCCGTCATCTTCAACATGTTGATTTGCGATTTAAAGTCACCAACGAAACCGTCTTTAATTTTTTCAAAGAGTTTCTCAATTCCCTCATCAATATTCTTTTTCCCAATGGAATTATTGATACTCCAGTTCTTTCCAAATTGATTCACATAATTACGAAAATCATCTTTTTTCATGTTCTCTCCGTTTATATTTCCAATTGATTCCTGAATAATTCATTTTTGAAATTTTGAGAAATCCTATAACGAAATCCCTCTAAAAAAGGTGGTGTTAATACCAGGCAGTTCCTCTTATACAAACCCCTGCAAGTCCTTTTGTTAGTGGAAGGGAATGAATTCTTCCATGAAACAAGGTTACAATTCCTTTTATCTCTAACTCCCTTCCTAATCTTTAACTATCAGACTCCATAGACAAATCACCTTCTTCTTCACCATCTTGGAATTCTTCTTCAATAAATCCTGTTTCCATATCAATTGTTTCTATTTTCTTATCCCCTAACAGAGCAGGACTCCAGTATTCATTTTTACCTAATTTTTTTGACTTCCATTTTTTGCACGCAGACTGTGGTTTAGTTTTAAATTTTGACATATACGGATATAGAGTTGGAAAATTTTGATTATTTGATTATTGGATACCCCTACCCAATGTATAACAGATGGATACCCCTTAGTAAAACAATAGATATTACAATTACTGCAATAATTATCAAAATTTGTTTGAACCTCATTTTCCTTTAATTAATTTACCATTTCACTTTCAGTTTTTCCCAATCAACTCCTAATCTTTATTCATTCAATTTTTTTAGTTTTTTAGAAATCAAAAAATATAAACCAATTCCTATTACTGTCAAAAATCCTACGAATACTAATGATTTTACCAAGTAATACAAACCTAAAATTATTGTCACAGCAAGAAAAATAACTAATAATATTTTCATAAAGTCCTTTCTCCAACCTTTATCATGATTTCTTTTCTTTATTTGTTTTGCAGGGCACAGCCTTTTTCGGGCCAGGGGCCTGAGCCAATAACACTCCTGTCGCCACAAGGACAGCGCCAATTGCCTGATCCCAGCCCCATGGATCACCAAACAACATTACAACGATGAGCATCACATAGAATGGCACTGCATTCATATGAAGAGAAGCCAGAAGTAGACCCAATCTTCCAGCCGCCCAAATCCACAGTAGTTGTGAGATGGCAATGGCAGGCAAAGAGAAGATCAGCAGTATCATGATATGCCGTGAATCCAAGTTGCCAATCTCCGTTTCGCCAAAACCCAGCACAAGAAAAGACCCATGGACCATCAGCGTAATTATCAAGGCTCCAACCAGCGTGACGTTAGTTTGACCCAGTGATGAAAGGGTTTTAAAATCACGTGTTGTCTTTCGCGTTGCCCAGGCAAACAGAAATATGGCGAGCAGACAAAACAAGGCCCCAAGACCAAATTTGCCATTTGAAAGCCTGACCCCTGTCGCAAGCAAACCTCCCACCATGGCAAGTACGATTCCTCCAAGCAGTTGAAGATACAATTTCCGTTTATCGAGTACCACCTCAATGGAGGCACCGGCGATAGGCATCATGGAGGCAACGATTGCAGGTGTTACAGGGTCTGACATTTTTTGTCCTACCAAAAGCAATATGGCTCCAAAACCGAAACCAATGCCGCCTACTGTCAACCCGCGTCCCCATGGAGCGGCAAGAACTGTTGGCATGCCTTCAGCCACAATCCAGAAAATCATCAGTAAGCTGACGGCTATGAGAATGCGAATAGAAAGAAGTGAAATGGCTCCCCATGTTTCTAATAGAATTTCTCCCGAAGGAAACCCCACGGCCCACATCAACATAGCCATAAAACAAGCAATGTTGGCTGTAATCACACTTGGTGAGGATTGTGTGTTTATCAAATTTTTAGCTCAATTATATTTTTAAAGTCTGTTTATTACTTAATATATTTATGCATTTTAGTTATAATTATAAATGTATATCAATTATCAAAATAATACTTAAATCACACTGAAATAGCCTTTTAAATTAAGCAATAAATTTCCAATCTACGACTGGTAATGTTTAAACAATTTTATAAAGTTTAAAATGTCAAAAACATTTAAAACTTTTTCTCCTCGTACAAAAAGTGTCATCCTTATTTTAATAACAATTTTTTTGTTCAGTATGATGGATGCCGTTGCAAAAATCTTAGTACAAACTTATCCATCAGATCAAGTCATTTGGGCTAGGTATATGAGTCAAACAATAGTAAGTATTATTGTATTATTTCCTATCTTAAATAAGGTTTTAGTTACAAAATTTTTCAAACTTCAATTACTCAGATCCACATTCTTGTTTTTTGCCACCTATTTTTTTTTTACAAGTTTAAAATATTTGCAGCTTGTTCAAGTCAGTGCGATTTTTCAAGTTGCACCAATTTTCGTTACTTTATTATCAGCATTTGTTTTAAAAGAGTACATTAACATTAAAAGATGGGGAGGTGTTATTATTGGAATGCTGGGAGCCTTATTAATTATCAGGCCAGGTTCAGAAGTGTTCTCAATTAATATCATTTTGCCAGCTATCGCAGCCTTATGTTACGCAAGTTATGTGATTTCAACCAGATTTCTAAGTCAGGAAGAATCTGCAACTACTAATTTTATCTATAGTTCACTGATTGGATCAATCTTAGCTTCAATTTTGGTAATACCATCATGGATTTCAATAGATCCTACAGATATATTTGTATTTTCAGGATTCGGTTTATTAGGAGCATTAGGGCATTTATTTCTTATAAATGCTTTCCGAATGAGCGAAGCATCGTTCTTGGCCCCATTCAATTATTTGAATTTAGTATTTGGTACTATATGGGGTTTTTATATTTTCGATGAGATTCCTGGATTTTTTACAATTACAGGTAGTTTAGTAATTGTTTCATCTGGCATTTATATTTGGATGAAAGATAAAAAGTAAATCGACGTGTATGTGTGTCTTTGTATTCAGCTTTTTTAGCTTCTTCCAAGTGATCACCAGAGCTTACATACTCTTCAACGAACACCTGTCTTTGATTAGTTAAGTCTGTCTTTGCACTTACAACACACCTTCAAAGGTGCAAAATCGTAAATATTATGTAATTGATAAGATTATAGAAATCTTAATTTGGTGGCGGAGAGAGAGGGATTCGAACCCTCGATAGGAGTTAAAGATTTTTGGTACTAAGTAGCTAGTTATACTTTGTTATATAAAATCTGGGACGTCAAAGGCATATTCATCAGTTGAAGTGTTTTCATGAGCATAAGTCTTTATCTTCCATTCCCTGACGCGAGGATTTTGACTGACTTCGTTATATAACTTTTTTAGTCTTTTGAAAGGGTTGATAACACCTGTAGGAATATCATCAAGAACTCCTGCTGTAATCCAACCTAAAAGACCCCAAACTGCAATATCAGCGACAGACATCTTGCCTCCAACAAACCAATTTGAATTATTTGTATGTAAAATATTTTCTAAAAATCCAAAGTAATTTGGTAAGTATTTATTAGTCAACTCTGCTCGCATTTCTCTTTTCTTAATTGGATCATTTTCTCTCATTGAAGGATTTAAAAGCTCATTTATGTCAGTAACTGTATCAATGATTTGATCTACTTTGCCAGCCTCAATTATATCTTTAGGATACATGCCACTTAGTTTGCCACATATTCTAGCAATACCACCTGTTTGGGCTATACTTTGACCATTGATAACTAGCACTGGTAATTGATGGAAAGGGATTAATGTGCCATCCATTAATTTTCCATTTTCTTGAAGGTAGCTAAACTCTGCACTATTAATTCTTAAATCTTCAAACTTTATATCTGCAATAAATAAAGCTAATCTTGCTACTTCTGCCCGCCAAAAAGGCAAATCCAAATATACAATTTTTAAGTCCACCAGTTTCTCTCCAGGTTATAAACATAGTTTTGAAAGGCATCAATGTCCCCAATAAAACTAAAATTATATTTAAAGTAGAATTATTTTTTTGTTCGAATATTCTTTGATAAACTCTGAAGTGTGAAATAGAACTTCTTCAGGAATTTCATGAAACCCATCAAATGGAAAAAATTTTTGATCAAACCCTGCTTCTACAAATAATTCTTTAAGTCTTTCAGCAGCATTAAAAGAGAGTAGAGGGTCTGATCTGCCGTGACTCTGAAATATTTTCATTACTTCTTTGTTTTGTGCTAGTTTCCTCCAAACTTCTTCACATACAAGAGTTCCAGACATTACGATCAGACCACCGGGAGGCTGATCCATTTTAAGAGCTACATCAGTAGTAATCATTGAACCTTGAGAAAATCCACCTAGAATAATTCTGTTTGAAGAAACACCATAATCTAGCATAATTTGGTTAACTAAATCCATTAGCATATTTGAGGCTAGCGGCATTCCTTTGGGAATATCCTTACTAAGGTCTCTAGGATCAATGCCATCAATAGGCCTTGGTAGAGCTGAAAAATCTATTTCCCACCATGCTCTAGCCCCCAAAAGACCTACATTATCTAAAGAAAGTGGTCCTTCTGGAAAAATGAAACATATATTTTCCGATATGCTTGAATCATTTTGACAAAGATATTCACCTACAGATACGAGATCATTTCCTGGTGCACCGTAACCATGACAGAATACTACCAAATACAAATTTTCTTTATTTAATATATTGGGCTCAGATACTGTACACTTCAGATTACATATTTTTTTGTTTATTTGCCTCATTTTACTACTTACTAAAAATTTTAAAATTTCTGGTGATGTGTTCAACCGTTCTGTTTGTCATTGTTGTTGACTCCCACTAATTCTTCACAGTCAGACACCCTCCAAGTAAATTCCCCTGTTCTTGTAATAATTGGTTGCTAGGATATTTTTTCTGCTGAAAATATAGGCAAATTAAAATGAGACAAGAGAATATTTTCACGTGGTTGAGAAATCAGGTTTTTGTGCCATATAAAAGAAAATTGCTCCGATTATACTGATGATCCCGATGCTCAAAAATGCATTTTGGTAAATTCCATAGTGATCGACGACCATGCCACAGATAATTGGTCCTCCAATCATTCCAAACATCACGATGAGGGATGAAATCCCCATGATCCTTCCAAAAGATTCTGGTCCAAAATAGTCGGCACGGATGGCCACCATTTGTGGTCCACGGATGCCCCAAGCCAGACCGTGACACATAGTGAACAAAATCAATAGGGGGTATTCATCAAAAAATGCAAGTATGAACATCCCAGTTCCGTGAAAGATCATGCAGCAAACACAGATTAACCGTTTGTTGAAACGATCTCCAAGGTACCCGCCACAGATGACTCCTAGGATTTGAAAAATGCTTATAAAGGAAAAAACAAATCCCGCGGAAGTGAGTCCCATTCCTAGTTTGTGTGTCAAATGGGGAATGAGGTGTACCAATACCGCCGATACCGAAAGCAGAGCAATGCTATGGCCTACTGAGATATGCCAAAATGCTGAGGTCCTGATGGACTGTTTCCAACTTGGTGATGGAGCCTTTGTGTTTCTTTTCTTATTATTCAAGGATAAATCGTCGGGTAACCCACCATCCATCACCTCCCCTATATCTTCCGGTCTGTGACGAATGCCTTGAACTATAGGGATGCCTATAACCAGAATGATGACCCCTGAGAAGAATGCCATCATTCGCCATCCTTGATGTTCCAGTCCCCAAGCCAAAATCGGGAGACTTAAACCTCCCAGACAATGACCCAATTGAGCGCAAGACACCGCTTTGGTCCGATGCCGTTGAAACCAATTTACGATGGAAACCATCAGTGTGTGATACCCCCCAAGACTGATGCCTATTGATATTAAAAACACAACGAAATAATAGACCAATAAGGATTCCACCTGAGTCAGCAAAACCAGTCCCAGGCCGAACAACAACAGTCCAATGCTAAGGATTAGACGTGGGCCATAACGGTCAACCAGCCACCCCTGAAGTGGCCCGAGAAGACCGCTTTCTACGCGTGTCAATGCAAAAGCGCCCGAAAGCAATGTCATGCTCCAGCCAAATTCCTGATGGAAAACCACAGTATAAGCTCCGTAGCTTTGCATCCAGAGCAGAGAGCAGAGAAATTGGATAACTGCAGCAAAAGTAACAATCCACCAACCATAATAAATAGTCCCCTTCGGCTTGAAGAGTGCTCTTAATTTTCTTGTCGGAATAGATATAATGTCAGAAGAAAAGACAGGCATAAGAAAGCTTTTAATATCAAAATTATCAAAAAAAAATTAGTCAGCACCCCTAAAAAAACAGTTGAATGGGGTTTTACAGAAATGAACCCATTATAATCAATGCTATCATATCCCGAGAGTAATCCCCACTAATTCTTCAAGTCAGACACCCCAAAGAACGTCCTTTTCGTTAACCTTTGTAAACAATCTTCAGTCTCAATCAATTAAGTGGGGGATGTTAAAGCTAATTTAAGCTTTTTTGCTATTTAGCTATAATTAGAGGGGTAGTGGGTATTATGCTCTCGGGGTTATAAGCTTTCATTAAGCCAATTCAGGACCTGAAATGCTTCTCCTGCTTCTGAAAGCACTTATTAACATCTCTGCCCCATTCTCACCTACAAGACTAACAAGCTGAGCATTGAGTTCTTCCACAGATTTCTGTTTGACTACTTCATGTCTATCAACTGGCCTAAACCCAGCTCTATCCAAAAGATCGCGGGTAGCGCCTAAACGTACACTCTCACTTTCAGCATTTTCTGCAAGGTCAGACAGTATATTCAATGCTCTAGGTGCTATTTCAGCAAAGTTTCTATGTAACTCATCTGTTATTTCATCTGCACACTCCCTGCGGAGCTTACAGGCTTGATTACGCAATGTATGTGTGTCTTTGTATCCAGCCTTCTTTGCTGCTTCTAGGTGATCTCCAGAGCGTACATACTCTTCAACGAATACCTGTCTTTGATTAGTTAAGTTAGTATTTGCCAT
>SHAT01000086.1 GCA_004213175.1 Pseudomonadota bacterium
GTTCTCGGTACCATCTGGATCAAACACCACTACTGTCATTATATGGGTAACCGTCTTCTTCGGTCTTGCTACAATAGGATTTACGATGGTGGCCATTCCTTATAGTGCTACTGCAGGAGAAATGACTCAAAATCCACAGGAAAGATCAGTGATGACGGGCTGGCGCATGGGATTTGCGAGTATTGGCATTCTGGTTGGCGGTTCTCTTATTCCCAGTCTGGCAAAAGAGATGGGACATTCAATGGCTGCTGTTTATGTATTTCCCCTGATTGTGGGATCTATTTGGCTATCTCTATTTTTTACCCGTAAAGCACCACGAACTCTTCAACCCAGCAAAATTAGCTTTCCAGCAATTATCAAACTTGTACTTGCAAACCGTTCGTTTTTTATCCTCACCGTTATTTACGGTATTATGACCTTTGCTGTTGCCCTTATTACTGCAGGGCTGCCATTTGCAGCACTATACTTGATCATGGATGATGGCAATACACTACTGTCTGGTGCTGCCATGACCCTGAGCGTACTGTCACTGATGTTCGCGGCGTTTGTTGTTGGATCAATCCTTTCACAGGCTGTCTGGGTGATTTTATCCCGAAAACTAGGCAAGCTGTATGCACTGGTGTTGGGGTTGTTTTTATATATAGTGCTGTTAGTCCTACTTAACCAGGTGATGCCATCTGTAGATGTAACCATGATGGCCAGTATGTTTGTATTGGCTGGAATGACAAACGGTGCTTACCAACAGATCCCGTGGGCCATGTACCCAGATTTAATGGATATTACGAGACATGATACTGGGGAAGCCATTGAAGGGGCCTTTTCCGCCATATGGCTGTTTGGACAAAAGTTAGCCAACGCCTTTGCCCCCCTCAGCCTGGGAATTATTCTCGGAATCTATGGCTGGAAGGAAACAACTCAAGGGAAAGTGGTACAAACTGAAGAAGCGTTAGCTGCACTGCAGGCCAGTATTACACTGGTTCCATCAGCTGTGTTACTGCTGGCTATTTTGACACTGGTCTTGATTTATCGCCCATCTCTTGCCCAGCCATTGTTTGATAACAAATGAAAATATCAACAGTTTTCCAGACAAATTTCCCTTTCTTACCTTCACGTTTTCCTTTTTTTTATGGATGGGTAATCGTTGTTGTTACAACCTTAGGAATTATGTCTAGTATCCCCGGACAGACAATGGGAGTCGGAGTTTACACTGATTTTCTTATTCAAAGCAGCCAACTAAGTCGTATGCAAATCAGTATGGCCTATATGACCGGAACAATCTTAAGCAGTCTTCTGCTTCCGCTTGCCGGGCGCTATTATGATCTTTTTGGAGCAAGAATCATGATTGTTTTTGCAGGATTTGGACTGGGATTTTCACTTCTCCTGTTCTCTGAGAAATCTTTACTCATTCAACTTCTGCATTCAATCTTCCCTAATCTATCAAAATTAATTATAGAAATTTTTGTCATAACAGTAATATTTTTTCTACTTAGACAATTCGGACAGGGAATCATGGCCATGGTGAGTCGTAATACCTTAGCTAAATGGTTTGAGTATAGAAGAGGGCTTGTAAGCGGTATCAGTGGTATTTTTGTGGCTTTCAGCTTTTCAGGAGCACCTCTGTTCATGAATATCATTATTGAGGACTACGATTACTCCGGTAGCATGGTAATAATGGCGCTCATTTTTGGATTCGGAATGGCCTTGATTGGCTGGTTGTTTTTCCGTGACAATCCCGAAGATTGCGGACTTCTAATGGATGGTAAAAAAATTACACCTAGTGAAACAACAAACCATCTCACAGAGCCTGAAGTAACGCTTAAAGAAGCCTTAAAAACCTACAATTTCTGGATATTCTTGCTGGGATTGTGTTCATCGTCTTTGATAGTCACTGGCCTCACCTTCCATATCAGTTCAATTGGGACATTATCAGGGCTGACAAGAATAGAAACGTATGAACTTTTTCTTCCAATGTCAGTAATAAGTGTGATCAGCCATTTTGTAGCAGGTTGGGCCAGTGACCGTATGCCGCTAAAATATCTACTGATGGTCCTTCTCTCCGGCCTTGCTGTGGGCGCTCTAGGCATACTAAATTTAGAATCTTACTGGTACAGACTTATGTTGGTTACAGGATTTGGAGTTCAGGGCGGAGTTTGGGGTTGTCTTACAGTAGTTGCATGGCCGAGATTTTACGGACGCAAACATCTGGGAGCTATCAGCGGTGCGTTTATGGGTGCCCAGGTATTTGCCAGCGCAATTGGCCCAGCTGTATTTGGCATGTCGAAAAGTTTAAATGGTGATTATACTTCCGCAGCATGGATTTCAGTTGCTTTAAACCTCCTTCTGTTGCTAGGAGCTACCAAAGCAGTTAGCTACTATCGTCCTTTACCATGCAAGCAACTTTAATTATTGGTGCTCATCTCAGTTAACATTCAGCAATTACATGCTGCTGATCATTGTTACTTCCACAACCTCAGTGACTGTTACAAATATTCACCCTGTTTTAAAAACATTCCATAAATTTTGCTGATTTCAGGTGATTCTTCCGTTTCAAAATGTAAGTGACTTTTATATTGGGTCAAGTAACAAAATCCTTCATGGTCTGCTTCACGCTGGAATCCTGAAAATGCAGCTTGTCTATTTCTTCACCCAGAACAATGTCCGGATATGCGGCCGCAAATTTACTGAGTTCTTTTTCTTTTTCCTGAGTTTGACTGAGGGCGGAGAGGCTCGCAATCTTGGCAGCCCAGGCGATCGGATGCTTCTTGCCGACCTTTTTGTCGTACTCCAAGCACTGCTGATAATCACCTTTTACATAGGCCCCGAACATCACGTCTCCAAGCCTCTTGTCCGCATTGGAAGCGCCAAGGCCCACTGGATCCAATTCATAAGCCTTGATCAGAAGTTCCGTTCCATCTTCGGCCCGGCCCGTCAGTACCTGCAACTCTCCATAGGCACACACAACACGGGGGTCATTAGGGTTTATATCGTACGCTTTACGTCCGTAATACTCTGATTGGTCAAAATCCTCAAATAATTTGTTGATCTCGCAGAGGATTCGGTTGCACTCAAGATCATTCTCATCCAGTTCTTGGGCCTTCTTGATCGACGTTTGAAGTTTCTTAAAATTTGTTTCTTCGTCACCTTCCAGGTAACCACCGCCTATCCCCTGTCCTATTGAACAGGCCTTCCAGGCATATGCCTGTGCATTGTTGGGATCAGCCTCAATGGACTTGTCTAGCATCTCTATGGCAGAGAGCACACCCTCCTTGGAGAATTTGTGGTGAAAATCGCGACCTCTTAGCAAGTATTCGTATGAATTCAGGTTGTCAGTAGGCTTGCGCTTGGCTCGTTCTAGGCTGGCTGTTTCCAACTTGCCCACAAGCGCTACCATGACCATGCGTACGATCTCGTCCTGTACTTCAAATACATCATCCATTGTACGATCATACCGCTCACTCCAAATCGAACTGCCTGTGACAGGGTCGGTCAATTCTACGGAAATCCTGATGCGACTGCCCGAGGAACGAATACTTCCGGTAGCAATGAAGTCAATACCGAACTCTGCAGCTATTTTTGAATTGTCAATCTCCTTGCCCTTGAAGGCAAACGCCGTGTTGCGGGAAATAATCTCAATTGAGTTTATCCGAGAGAATTCGGTAATAATGTCCTCCACGATCCCGTCCACTAGGAAATCGTTGTCCTCCACATTGTTCAGATTACTAAAAGGCAGGACAATCAATCTTGGTTTGGAGTCAGTAGCAACTGTCTTATCCATAGCTAGCTGACTTTTTTTGACTGGATCCTGAGGAGCCTGCTTTTCCTCATCAGATTCGTGCCCTAGCAATACCTTGAATGTGTTCACAGGGTTAGAGATATTTTTCATCTCCTGCACCCCCATGTTCACAAAGCTGAGATCAAGCTTGCGGCAGACTTCATCATGGAACTTTGCTGAGAGACTGATACCACCCGGAACCGCTGATGCTTCTATACGGGCCGCAACGTTGACTCCGTCTCCATAGAGATTATCGCCTTCTATAATCACGTCGCCGATGTTCAGTCCCACACGAAACTGCATACGATCCTCAGGATTGACCTCCTCATTACGATCCCTTAAACTACGCTGAAACTCAACTGCAGCCACAACAGCATCCACCGGACTGGCGAATTCGGCGAGCACGGAATCCCCCGCAGTGCCAAAGATACGACCGTGGTAAGTTGCAATCGAAACGTCCGTGAGACTTCGACAGGCTTTTAGATTTCTTAGAGTGCGGTCCTCGTTTTCGCCCATCATCTTGCTGAAGCCAACGACATCAGCTGCGAGAATAGCGACCAGTTTACGCTTGGGAATAGATTCAGACATTGAAATTATTGATGAATATGAAAAAAAGAAATTATTTTTCGGGATACTCTAACAAGTGTTCTTCAACAAGCAAGTTATATTAAACAAAATCTTGTGGGAATATAATAGACTAAATTTTAAACAAAATATTTAACTTTGTTTCCTTTTAGGAGTAGGTCTTTTAGACTTTCTGGGGGCAGTTTGAATCAGTTTAGATAAAGACTTTAAATCATTTTTTAAATCTTTGAGCGTAGGACGCGCCTTCTTTTGAATAAGCTCTTCCACTTTCTTTTCTTCAACAATATTATTCGGATAAAATACTTCGCTTGGAGGACTATTTGCTAGTTTTTTTGCGGAATAATTCTGTTTGACCAAATAACTAAATTCTGGTGATTTACTTTCTGGCTGTGTTAAAGAAATTTCTTCTTGTTGCACGTTATCCGTATAATCCTCATCAAAAAAAGTTTCCTGAACTTCTTCGATTAGATCCATATCCGTGTTTTCTGTATTTTCCTTATAATTATCGGCTATTACAACTTCCGGAGTTTCTTCTGTTTCCTTAGATTTCAATTCTATTTCACTTTCCTCGTTTTCAGGATTTAGAACTTTTTCCTGAACTTCTTCTTTTGAAACTAAATCCATAGCATTCGAGGGCATTTCCATTTCAATGTGATCCTTGGTAATTACATCAATAGAAACTTCACTTTCATCCATTTCAGAATTTTGCGTGACTAGAACAGATTCCGAAACTTCTTCTTTTGCTTCAGAACAAGCGTAATCCATGACAATTCTATTATGTGTGGTATCTGGGGCTATTACCATTTCCGAAACTTCCTCATTTGATTCAAAAGGTGAGTAATCTATAAAATCTGTAGCTATTTCATTTTCCATATGATCGGAGGCAATTGTATCTTTCACAACTTCTAAACTTTTATCTATTGCGGTTTTTTCAGAGGATAGAACTGTTTCTGAAAATTCTTCGTTTAATTCGGGATACGTGGAATCCGAGAAACTTTCCACTTCCGCAACTTCTATTTTTGATTCTGAAACAGTGAAACCCAGGTCTGTTTCATTATGCGATGCTATTTCGCTTTTCTTAAAATCTTCACCCTGACCTAGCAAATGAGCATAACGCTGAGTCATCAGTGGTGATTTTTGGGTTAAAAGTGACTGCAGAGTTTCAAGATCAATATTTCCACTGGAAACAAGCATTGATGCATATACGTGTCTTAATCCCTGTAGTAATCTGAAATCATCAGGGAGTCCTGCTTTTTTTCTGATCCTGAGCAGCTGCCTTTTGCATTCAGTTCGTTTTTTACCACTTCGTCCTGGAAATACAAACTTACTCGAACTTCCGACGTGAACATGCTCGGCCAAAACTTTTTCCGCCATTTCATTCAATGGAATTTTAGGATGTTGAACTTTCTTTCCAGATCTGACTGTAATTATTTTGTCATAAAAATCAATATCACTCCAACAGAGTTCAAACAATTCACCGCGTCTCATACCTGTATAGAGCGCCAGTCGCACCAAATTACTAACCTGTATATCTGGCTCTTCCTCTAAAACCTGTAAAAGCTTATCTAATTGATCCTGCGATAAATATTCGGTTTTTTGATTTTCGACTTTCGGCATTTCAATCTTAAAACCAAGTCCGCTACAGTAATGCTTTTTGACCGCAAAATTGGCAATACGACGTAAAAGTTCTAGAACATGACGCACAGTTGCTGGCTTTAAGCCTTTATTTTGTAAATTATGCCTCAAACGCTCCACATCGCCAAAAGTTAATTCTTCGGGTGTTATGTCAGCAAAATCCATTTCAAGGTAGTTCTTGAAGCGGTAAATGTCATTTTCACGACCTTTCAGTTCAGGTCGTAAGCGCAGATACTTTTCAAATATTTTTGAAAATGTCCATAATTGGGCCTGATTCAAGTCACTACTATGCTTAAGAGCTGTGGAATTAAACCCAATTTCGGACATTCTTTCAGTCCGTAAGTGCCAAGCTTTTTCCGCATTCCAGCCCTCATTACTGCGTCCTGCTCTTTCTTCTACACTTTTGCCATTACTTTTGTAACGTATGAAAAATGATTTATTTTCATTGGCAAGTTCCACAAAATATACACCGCTAAACTCAGTGCTGTGTCTAGTTTGTCTAGGCATTTAATACTCCAAAATTTTTTAAAAAATCTGTTATCTATTTTTTTTGTCAGCCGCTTTCCCCCATTGATCTGGCTCTGATTAGAATTAATACAGGAGAAATTTAAAACAACATGATTTAACAAGCTACTAAAATATATGACTAATTTTAAATATTTGTGCAATTTTCATGACATCATTAACATCAGGCACAGAACCCCGAGTTCATAATGACTGTGATTGATAATTAGATAGCTATTATCAATAAGATATAATTATTTTTTTGAATTTCATTAAATAATTAACTAATTTTGTGAATTGTACCCTATTAAGATATATAAAAATTTTCTGTCTTTCCATTTTCATCGGATTGTTTACCGTGTTAAGCAAATAATATTATGAAGAAAGGCTTTATCAAAATTTTAACAGAAGGAATCACATGACTAAACCAATTTCAATTCTTGGAATTTTCGTGGCAGACCTTACATTCCGGACTGACAGGATGCCCAATAAAGGTGAAACATTCATAGGGAACTCATTCAAACTTGGCCCCGGTGGAAAGGGCTCAAATCAGGCTGTAGCAACTCGTAGAGCAGGTGCTG
>SHAT01000087.1 GCA_004213175.1 Pseudomonadota bacterium
GTTGAAAAGTTTGCGCTGCATGGATCTCACGACACTTTCAAGTGATGACACTCCGGACCGAGTACGTCGTCTTTGTGCCAAGGCGCGTCAACCTTTAAGCCCGAGACTGATTGAAAGTTTTGATCTTAAAGAGTTAGAACCACGAGTCGGAGCAGTCTGTGTTTATCACGCTTACGTTGAAACTGCGGTTGATGCTCTGAAAAAAACCGGTATTCCTGTAGCTGCAGTATCTACTGGCTTTCCGCACGGACTGAATTCCATGCCTAGACGCATAGAAGAAATAAAAGATTCAGTGGCTGCAGGTGCTGAAGAAATCGACATTGTCATTACACGTGCTCATGTCTTTTCCGGAAATTGGAAAGAGCTTTACGCGGAAATTTCTGCATTCCGCAAAGCATGCGGTAATGCTCATCTTAAAACTATTTTAGGGACTGGAGAACTGGGAACATTCCGCAACGTGGCCAAAGCTAGTCTGGTCTGCATGATGGCCGGAGCTGACTTCATCAAAACCTCCACTGGTAAAGAAAGTGTGAATGCTAATCTACCAGTGAGTTTAGTCATGCTCAGGATGATTCGTGAATATTTTGAAAACACTGGATTTTATGTTGGTTTTAAACCTGCGGGAGGTATCCGTACCGCCAAACAGTCACTAGACTGGCTGGTTATGATGAAGGAAGAACTAGGACAGGAATGGCTTGAACCTAACTTGTTCCGCATTGGGGCAAGTAGTTTACTGACCGATATTGAACGCCAACTTGAGCATTTTGTCACCGGTCGATATTCGGCAGCACACAGACAACCTACAGCTTGAACAAACAAAAAAGAAGTATTGAAATGAATGGTGAGTTAACGCAAGAACAATTAAAACAAGTCCGAAAAAAGTGCAAAGAATTTGGTATAGATCCAATAATCAATCTCCCAAACGAGGATTCGCGGCTTACAGAAGTGAAACGCCTGGATATTATGGAAAAAGATTTGGAGCAGGATCAACGCTATAACTCACTCACCGAATTGGCCGCATATCTAACCGAATGTCCGCACTCTGCAATAAACGTTTTGGGTTCATCAGTCCAAAGGTGCAAAATAATCTTTGGATTAAGCAAAGAAGAAGAAAAAGATTTTGAAAGAGACGAACCAAGGGATCTTTCTATTTGCCAGTTCAGTCTAACAAGACCCCATCAGCCTCTGGTCATTGAAAATCTTTTGGAAGACAAGCGTACAAAAAATAAATACAGTCACCCGGATTCTTCGAGTTTACGTTTTTATGCAGGTGCCCCCCTTATTAGTTCTAGAGGTTTTTCACTGGGAACGTTGTGTGTGGTGGATGATAATCCAAAATCTCTGAAACACAATCAGATAGAAGGATTAAGACTTCTCGCTGATCAGATCGTTGCGTTGATTGAAAGTGAACATGATAGGAAACAGACAAAGAATTCAGAAACTGAAGATGAAGAACATGCTGAGGTCACTGGGCGTTACTTCTCTTCAGCCACTATCCTGTTTGCAGATATTGTGGGATTCACCTCAAAAGTGGAACGATTGGATCCAGGCGAATTGCTGGCAACCTTGAATACATTTTTCAGAGGCTTTGACAAGATAGTTATCAAGCACAAGGTTCGCAAAGTCAAAACAATTGGTGATGCCTACATGTGCGTGGGAGGAATTTCTGAACAGAGTAATTCTCATGCAAAAAATGTTTGCATGGTTGGATTGGACATGCTTGGGTTTGTAGAGGCAGTTAATCTCCAGCAGGAAATCTTAGGCAAGGAACGCTGGGAACTGCGTATCGGCATTCATTCCGGACCATTGATTGCCGGAACGTCTGGCGATACCTTTGATATTTGGGGGGATGCTGTTAACATTGCTGCCCGCTTAGAAAGTACCAGCGAACCAAGGAAAATTCACATATCAGAGAAAACCAGGGATTATCTTGAAGGCTTAGGGAACTTAATTTCTCGAGAAGATATAAAACTCAAGGGAAAGGGTGTATGGAATACTTTTTTCCTTGAATCACTAAATTCATGAATGATGCTCTAAAAACTATTAAATCATTTAAACTTTTTGTACTTCTTCAGAACTCTATCTAGAACGAGTATTAGATAGTCTTCGGTTGCAGATTCGTTATCGTAATTATATTAAACCAACGCATAATTCAATGAATATCACAGACATATACAAAACTATGGAATACAGTCCAGCATCTGAAAGCCCGGATCTAGCATTTGCATGGCTTAAAGAACGAAAAGCTAAATTTGGACTTTTCATCAATGGAAAATGGTGTAAAGCAAAGTCCGATAAAGTTTTTGTAACCGACAACCCTGCCTCCGGAGAAAAACTGGCCTCGATTTCGGCAGCCGGAAAAAGCGATGTGGATTTAGCTGTGAGTTCAGCAAAAAAAGCATTTCCCGGGTGGAAATCACTTTCAGGACATGAGCGCGCACGCTATCTTTACGCGCTTGCCAGACAAATTCAGAAACATGCACGACTCTTTGCAGTGCTGGAAACTCTTGATAATGGCAAAACAATACGTGAAACACGTGATATAGACATTCCTCTAGTGATCCGTCATTTTTACCATCACGCTGGCTGGACACAGGTGCTGGACAGTGAGTTTCCTGAGCACACTGCAATTGGTCCGGTGGGTCAGATAATTCCATGGAATTTTCCATTGCTTATGCTTTCGTGGAAAGTTGCGCCTGCATTAGCTGCAGGAAACACGGTGGTTTTAAAACCCGCTGAATTTACATCATTGACGGCCTTACTTTTTGCGGAAATATGTGAACAAATTGGTCTGCCACCAGGAGTGTTTAACATCGTGACCGGAACCGGTGAAACAGGAGCTATGCTGGTCAAACATCCAGATCTGAAGAAAATAGCCTTTACAGGATCAACGGAAGTAGGCCGAATAATCCGTGAAGCCACAGCGAATACGGAAAAAAAACTGACTCTCGAACTTGGCGGAAAATCACCGTTCATCGTTTTTGAAGACGCAGACCTTGACAGCGCAATTGAGGGTATAGTAGACGCGATATGGTTTAATCAGGGACAAGTATGTTGCGCTGGCTCACGTCTACTCGTGCAGGAAAGTGTTGCAGAAAAAGTAATTGAACGCTTGAAAAAACGTATGGCAAAATTAAGAGTAGGTAATCCTCTGGATAAAAGCATGGACATGGGAGCAATCATCGCTCCAATCCAAAAAGAGCGTATAAGTAAATTAGTTAAGCAGGGCAAAAAAGAAGGTGCAGAGGTTTGGCAGTGGCAGGGGAAATTACCGCAAAATCCCAAAAGGAACGCAAAATCAAGCGGTGGTTATTATTTTCCACCTACTTTTTTGACAAACGTAACACCGTCATCAACCGTGGCGCAGACAGAAATTTTTGGACCAGTTTTAGTTTCGATGACTTTCCGCACTCCGGATGAAGCAGTGATGCTTGCTAATAACACCTCTTACGGACTGTCAGCAAGCGTCTGGAGCGAAAATATAAATCAGGCCCTGCATGTTGCTCCAAAACTCAAGTGCGGTGTAGTTTGGATCAACTGCACAAACCAGTTCGATGCCTCTGTTGGATTTGGAGGTTACCGTGAAAGCGGATATGGCCGTGAAGGTGGTCAAGAGGGAATGTTTGCATACCTCAAAATAAAGGAAACAGGAATTTCAAAAAAAGAGTTACGTATTGCTGTCCCAAAAATAAAGCCTACCACAAAAGAGTCTTTATCACTGGACCGCACTGCAAAACTATACATCGGAGGAAAACAGACACGTCCGGATTCAGGTTATTCTCTAAAAGTTGTGAATGCTGATGGTTCAATCGCAGGAGAAATAGGTCACGGCAACCGTAAGGATATCAGAAATGCAGTTGAAGCTGCACATAAAGCTTCCGAATGGCAGAGCAATACTCCGCATTTACGCGCACAAATTATCTATTTCCTAGCTGAAAACTTAGAAGCACGTGCCGAGGAATTTCAAAAAAGGATTATGAACTTAACCGGAGTATCAAAAAAACATGCTGGACTCGAGGTGGAAACAGCTGTACGACGAATTTTCAGCTATGCAGCATTGGCGGACAAACACGAAGGCTTAATTCATCAACCACCAATGCGTGCACTTGCGCTGTCTTTAAACGAACCAATCGGAGTGCTGGGACTTGTTTGTCCTGATGAAGTACCTTTGCTAAGTATGCTTTCGATGATGCTTCCGGCAATAGCTATGGGTAATTCAGTAGTACTTGTGCCGTCACGTCCATTTGCTCTGATAGCCACGGATTTTTATCAAGTGCTGGAAACCTCAGATGTGCCTCCCGGAGTGGTTAACATTGTAAGCGGAGATTCAGAAGAGCTTGGTTCTGTTCTGGCAAAACATGATGATGTGGCTGGAGTATGGGTTAGCGGAACGGATGAAGAATGCTCAAATGCAAAATATTTTAGTTCAGGAAACATGAAAATTGTCTGGACAAATGATGGTAAAAAGCTGGACTGGTTTGACAATCGACAGTCAGAAGGACGCATATGGATGCGCCGTGCTTCACAGGTCAAAAACGTCTGGATACCATACGGTGAGTAAAAGTTATGCGGGGATATTTTGGTGTTGGGCTTGAACAATCAAGTAAACCAATGAACGCGGGAAATCTTTTTCGTACGGCTCATGCATTCGGTGCGAGCTTTCTATTTACCGTAAATGCTGAATATTCCGTAAATAACGCAAAATCAGATACATCTGTAGCTCCGCGGAATTTGCCTTGGTATGACTTCTCTTCTGCTGAAGACTTAAGACTACCAGGAGGTTGTGTTCTGGTCGGTGTAGAATTCCTGGAAGATGCAGTTGAGCTTCCCGTTTTCCGTCATCCGACAAACGCAGCATACATTCTCGGTCCAGAAATGGGTAATCTCAGTCCTGCAATTTTAAATCGTTGCCAGCATGTAGTAAAAATCCCCACCAGCTTCTGCCTTAATGTTGCTACAACTGGTGCTATCATTCTCTATGACCGTTTCCGAACCCTCGGTAACTTCGGGGAACGCCCTGTAAGCGTGACAGGGACAGCTCTACCGCCCTTAGAACATGTTCAAGGCAGCCCAATTCGTCGAAAACAGAAATTATAAGAAAAAACGACGTTTTTAGCACATTTTGTTCTAAGTCAAGTTTTCCTCTTCTTATTCAAAAATAAACGACCTGAGATGATAGATCGAGTATATGTTTTGCTAAAAATAATAATCAGCCTTCACAAAGAAATGTATTGACAGAATTCGTGATTAAAGACAAAATAGAAATGTTATTGAGGCGAGAGTAGCTCAGTTGGTAGAGCATCAGCCTTCCAAGCTGAGGGTCGCCGGTTCGAACCCGGTCTCTCGCTCCAAAAATTAAATATTCTTCTATTTTTCTTTTAGTAGCGGGGTGGAGCAGTCTGGTAGCTCGTCGGGCTCATAACCCGAAGGTCGCAAGTTCAAATCTTGCCCCCGCCACCATATTATCAGTTACTTACAGGCTATCTAAATTACCTGTAAACTGCTTGGTGTCCATATAGGTGTCCATCATTCCGATGGTTATGCACTTATTTTAGCAGAAATATCCTTAGTATCTGATTCTGTCTTTCTCTCAATCCACCGCATTCCTTTTAAATCTTCTTCATCAACTAGATTATATCTTAAGAACATACTCATGGTCTTATGACCAGAGGCTTTCATAATAACTGTGGGACTGTTTCCTGCTTTCCTTAAATTGGATATTGCAACATGCCTGAAGTCGTGAAATACAAAATCATCTAATCCAGCTTTTTTCCTCGCAGACTTCCAAGATTTTCTAAAATCATTAAACTTTACATACTGCCCATCAACTTTGCGCAAAAACACTCTGTTAGATTGAAATGAGCGTGGCAATGAAGAAAGCATCTTACTTACCACAGGGTGAATGGGTATACTTCGCCCTTCTATACCACCTTTTGTCCTAGACGCTACCAAACGAATAAATCCTGCTTTAATATCAATTTCCTTCCATGTCAATCGTATAATTTCATCTTTTCTCATAGGTTCATAATAAGCCATTGTCAAAACAGGCTTAATATGTTCTTCAGCACATTCCAGCAAATACATAAAATCGTCATGCGAAATACTTAACTTTCTTGTATTCCTTAACTTTGGCATGGAAGCATCCTTGATCGGATTAGTTTCAATCTTGTTATAGCGTACTGCAGTATTTAGCATTGATTTAAGTGAACTGATTTCTTTGTGTATCGTGGCTGTGGCAATGTGATCTTGCTTTTTCCATGGAGAAGAATCTTTACTTCTTAAAACAGAATATTTCCTAATTTGTTCAAGTGACAACTCAGATACTCTTAATTTTTCACCTATTTTGTAAACAGGATTTCCAAGACGCCCTTTGATTGTTTTGTATGATGAAAGACTTATCACTTCTGGCAAATCAAGGTACCATTTGTAGATTTCTCCCAGTGAAATCATAGAATTTTTATTCTTTTTAATATGTTTCCCTTCAGCTTTGGCTGTTTCCACCTCTCTTAGACGATTATCTGCAGCCTGCTTGCTTCTACCAATACGTTCTCTAGTACGTTTGCCGTTAATGTAGTACTCAATCCAATAATTCTTTGAGTTAGATTTCTGTACTTGGTTACCACATTTACAGACTTTACGCTTAACACTCCCT
>SHAT01000088.1 GCA_004213175.1 Pseudomonadota bacterium
AACATTCATGTTTTTTTTACTAAAGTCACCTATGAATACATAAAGGCCTTATCATTGTCTCAGTTCTTCTAGCAAGGTACTTCATGAGTAATTTGGAAGAGCCAGATTATCAAGTCCTCCAATCTGAACTTAATATTGAGATCAGGTTGTATAAACCAATGATCATCGCTGAAGTAAACGTTGAAGGTATAAGAAAAGATGCTATTCGTGATGGTTTTCGTCTAATTGCTGACTATATTTTCGGTAACAATACAAATGGATCTCGCACCAAAATCCCAGGTAGAGCAAAAAATGGTCTAAAAATTCCAATGACCGCTCCAGTACAACAACAATCAACTGGTAAATCTTGGCAAATAAGTTTTGTAATGCCCTCCAAATATACCATAGACTCTTTGCCTGAACCTAAAAATGATCGTGTAAAATTAAAAGAAATTCTGAGTAAAAAGTTCATCGTCATTCAGTTTTCTGGTAAAATATCGAATGAAAATTTAGCTGAACATGAAAAACAATTGATGAATTATATCAAAGCAAAAGATTTTAAAACCTATGGTTCTCCAAAATATGCCTTTTATAATCCTCCATGGACTTTACCATTCATGAGACGAAATGAGGTGATGCTTGAAATTAATAAGCAATAGAAAATCATATCCCATTGAAAGCCAAAGCAGTTTTATAACTCCAAATATATGTCATACTAGCAAATGCCTACCTTGTGGTAATTTACAACAAAATTATCGATAAAGAAAAACTCCAAAAATATGCAGTAGATGCCCTTCCAGCCTTGATGTCTAACGGCGCTAAGAAAACACTAGCAAGAAGTGCGAATATTACCCAAATTGAAGGAATTCCACCTGAGAGAGCCGTCATTTTAGAATTTGAAAATGTGGAGGCAGCAAAGATTGCTTACAATAGTGAGGACTATCAATTAGCCCTCCGAAAACTCGATGGAGGGGCTGATCGATTTCTATTTGTCATAGAAGGAACTTAGGGAATAAAGATCAAATATGCACGAATTATGGTGCTAAATACGCTTCAGTAAGTTCAAAATAGTATCCACCCAATTTTCATCAGAATTGTTCGGATCTCTAGGCTGTGATGCAGAACAATCACCTCGATTAGTCTGTGAACTAGCGCATGTCCACTCCATTGGAGTACCCGGTGTTTTGAAATCATAAAAGGAGCCTATATGTTTTTCTTGGGAAGTTTGACCGGTTATCCCACATCCTATAAGTACTAATGAAAATAATATTATAAAAATTCTCATGACTATTTTACCTTTCTAAATAGTGAAGTAAATCCCGCATAAAATTCGCAGATTTTAAGCAATAAAATATCGCTATCCTAGGTAAATCACTGAATTATTCGTGCCAAATTCTTAGAATACCCTAAAGAATTTAGTAAACTTCTTAAAAATCCCCCATTTCATTATTCTTACAGACTTTGCTAATAATCAGCTAAGGCATTGCTATAGATTAGGCAAAAATGAATAGGATACTATTTTACTTGGAGGATATTTGAAAACGGAAAAATTTCAGTGAAATATTTTAATTTTCTTGTACTATTTATTGGCTTTAATACTTTATGGCTGTATAATCGGCTTTTTTTATCGCATTATCTAGAATTCTTTAATGCGTAATTCAATCTAACATTAAATTTAAAAAAGGTAATATGTCTAATCCTTTTACAATAGAGTCTCGTTGGAATTATGGAATGGCGAGAGGGAATCATTTGAATGATACGGTTAAAGTTACTATGGCTATTTTGTTCGGAACAACAGCACTTTTGGCGTTTGCATCTGATCAAGTTATGAATGGCCCTATGGTTTACGTAATGACTGCTTTAATCATTGGAGTTTGCGTTTTTGGAATTTTGGGTGTCGATGGCTGCATTCAAGATATCAAGGCTGTAATTGATGATGCACCACCAGAAGAACAAGAAACAAACATAGGTAAAACCAATAAAGCTGTCCCGTTTGCATTTTTCCGTGTTCTCATATTGATAATCTATGTTTCTATTGGAGGAACTCAGCTTATAATGCTTTATAACTGAGTATTGTATCTTAGAAATAATTAATTATTCTCTATTTAGAATAATTATGTGAAGCGGACAATATTGTTATTGCTGTAAGGAGAAAGGTAAATGATAAAATAGCCAGACAATGAAGGATCGATCTTGGGCTTGATTCTAATAGGAAGATTTGTCAAAACTTTAACTTTATAAAAGGAGAACAAAATGGCATCAAAATTTTATCTTGTACATCACACGTTCAAACCGGGATGGCTGAAAAATGGTGGGCTAACATGAGTAATTACGATGAAGCTAAACAAAAGACTCATCAAAAAAATTGGGCTAAAGCAGGGGTTTACTATCATACATTTATGCCAACCGGCAAAGAAGGACCAATGTTTTGTATTTGGGAAGCCAAAGAAGAAGTTACAGATTCAGACTTTCAAAATTTTATTGATGGACCTGATGCTATAGGTGTCCATATGGGTCTTGATCAACCACTCCACAATCACTTTCTAAAAATTGATCATGACCTTATAGGAGGAGATGGTCCATATCCAAGACATTTTTAACGTTTGTTTTTGATTGATCGTAAAGATCCTGCTCTTTGGCAAACAGGAGGCAGTCAGGATCATTGGTATCGGGCTAGGGCAAAGGTAGGAGATTTACTAAAACACCGACCACGCTACTTAGATAAAAGTACGGATATAACAATTCGTGATGAGTATCCCATAATGCCCACTATACCTAATACAGGATTGAGGGGCTTAAACATCAGTATAAACACTTCAAGCCCGACGTAGGTATAGAAAATTATGGTAAAGTATTATTTCTATGTTTACTAGCTACTCTGCCAGACAGCGTAATCTTTGCCTGCGTTGTTAAACTCATAACCTATCACCTCTTGATCACCTACTACCCAAGCATCATGACCTGGAGCAAAAGAATAGGCATCCCCTGCTGAAACTGTGATTTCTGATCCATCATCATGCACAACTGTAAGTGTTCCCTGTAAAATCATACCTACATGTCCAGCTTGGCAACTATCTGTTCCTACCACTGGCTTGATACACTCAGACCATTTCCACCCAGGTTGAAGAATTACTCGTGAGGCAGCGACTGACCCAAAATTTACAACCGCTGCATTTGTCTTTTCTGGATTTTTAGATTCATCAGGACTGTCGAAAGATTTTTTTTCAAGATTTGCCATAACAATTTCCTTTCATAATTATAAATTTAAATAAATTTTATCTGCTAGCCCGTAACAAAGTATTGCACTTAGTATAGTTAGAACTCCTGGAGCAATATATCCTTCAATTGAAGTTTTTTCATTAGTTCCTAAGCTTCCTTGTCTATTTGCAAATAGACTAACTAAAAAAACACCTAGATTTTGAAGAAATATTAAATTAAAAAATGCCCAAGATCCTTCTAGCCCTTGTGGTCTTATAAACATTATCCACAAAGCCATTAGAACAGAACCAAAAAAGATGCCTCCAAAAAATCTTGTAATTATTGCGGCTCCATCCCCCATGCCGTATTGATCTACAAATTCTTTTGTCGCTAATACACATCTGAAAGCATAAAAAGCATATCCTGCAAAATGTACTATAAATATAATTAAGTAAATAATTCCATTAAATTCATCTATCATATCGCTCCTTCGTATTTTTGATTATTGGAGATCCCAGAATTTAACACAAACTAATGGGCAACAACCACACTTCTACAGATTAATCATAAAAGGGTCAAGATTAAGTTTGATGACTCTAATAACGGAAAAAATGGCAAAGATTCTCATTAACACTACAACAACAGTAGAAACGAATTAGACGTTGAATTAGCTAAATCAATATTAAAAACCCCGAAGACAAATAATATTACATTCTTATTAAAGATTGATTTAACAATGCGTGGAATGATTTAACATTAATCCCCCCATATAATTTAATTTATTACATTACTCAAAAAATAGCGTTAGAATACGGAATTGAAAAAATTAAAGAGCAAAGATTTTATGAAAAGGTTAACGTAAAAAACGTACTATGTAATCTTTTCCAAATAATTATAAAGCCGGATAAAATTTATAATTCAAAGAATCTTTTACAATTCAATTATCAAAAATGAAAAATTAATATTTTATGGTTTTAAATTATAAGGAATAAAAAATATCTATCTGAATAAATAAGTTATATAATTCACCTGGGATTATGATGACAAGCAATAGTATGCCATGAAGTATCAGTTTGTATAGGAGTGAGAACGCTAATACAAGTAACTGGGTAAAGCCATAGGAACAGAGTTCTGCAAAATAAACTTTGATGGGATGAATTCATAAAGTGATGCAGAGCCTCATTGCATCGTAAATAGCAGCATGGATATTTCGTGAAGAAACTGCGTCACCAATACGAAAGAGGCTAAAGTTTCCTGTAGGATTCTTAATGAGTTGCTGTGGTTTTCCTTCGATTAGAGCTGTATAGTCCATTTCTCCAAGGTTGAGACTTTCCGTTTTCAATTCAAAATATAGCTCATCTAAGGGAAGGGTTCCATGTTCTACAAATATCTGCTCAACACGTCTCTCCTCGGTCCTTGAAGAAAAATCGGAACCGATTTGTGCAACGAGTTCCGAACCTTCCTGCCGAACAGCCTTCAACCTCTTGCTGATGGTAATTTTGACTCCAGAGCGATCAAAGGATTCCGCGTAAGCAACATGATTAAGACCGCCAATGTCCGCGCCAAAAAAACGCTCTGGAGTGATGATTTCAAGTGTGGCTCCGGAATCTGCGAGCCATTCCGCTGCAGCCAAGCCGGGATGAGCCGCATTGTCATCATATAGAAGTACTCTTTCCGCAGGTTTAATACTGCCTCCCAAAAGGTCCCATGTATTATTAACCAGTTCGCTTCCTTTTAGGATATCTGTGTTGGGAAGACCTCCTGTGGCAATGATAACGAGTTCTGGATTTTCAGAAATAACATCCTGTTTTTCTGCAAACTGGTTGAAACAGATTTCCACTCCCGCTTTTTCACACATGGAAATCCGCCAGTCGATTATTCCTAGCAATTCTTTGCGTCTGGGAACTCTGGATGCTAGTTTAACCTGACCTCCTGGTTCATCTAATGCTTCAAAAACTACCACCTGATGACCACGTTCTCCCAAAACACGGGCTGCTTCCAAACCAGCAGGCCCTGCCCCAACAATCAAAGCTTTTAAGGTTTTTCCTTTCTTACTATCGATCACGTGAGGCATTGTCTTTTCTCGCCCAGTTGATGGGTTATGAATGCAGAGAGCTTCATGACCTTCATAAATCCTGTCTAGGCAGTAGGTAGCACCAACACAAGGTCGGATTTCTTCTTCACGGTTCTCCAAAATTTTGCGAACGATGTGTGGGTCGGCAATATGGGGGCGAGTCATTCCGACCATATCCAGTTTACCTTCCGCAATGGCATGTCTTGCGGTGGCAACATCCTGGATCCGAGCAGCGTGAAAGATAGGGATACTCACTTCCTTACGGACTTCACCGCAGAAATCAAGATGGGGGGAAGCAGCCATGCCCTGAATCGGGATCACCTTTGAAAGAACAGCATCTGTTTCAATGTGTCCTCGGATGAGATTAAGAAAATCCACCATACCGCTCTGGGACAACCTGCGGGCAATTTCCATCCCTTCTTCACGGGAAAGTCCTAGTTCCCAGTCTTCATCAGCGACCATACGAAGACCAACGATAAAATCTGGACCTACACGCGCTCGGATAGAATCCAACACCCTCCAGGTGAAACGCAGACGATTGTCGAGGGATCCTCCCCATTCATCCTTACGTTGGTTAGTAGCAGATGACCAGAAACTGTCTAACAGATGACCATAGGCTTCAATCTCGATTCCATCGAGACCACCAGCCTGCATCCGCTCTGCTGCTGTACCGTAGTCAAGTATTATTCTCTCTAAATCCCAATCCTCGGCTTCTTTGGGAAAAGAACGGTGAGCAGGCTCGCGGAACGGAGACGCAGAAAGCACAGGAAGCCAATGATTCTTGTTCCAGTTTGTCCTTCGTCCCAGGTGCGTGATCTGCATCATCACTGCAGCCCCTTCCTCATGAACCGCATCAGTCAACTCCTGAAGCCAGGGAACGATTTCATCCCGGAAAGCATGGAGATTTCCGAAGGCTTCAGGACTGTCGGAAGAAACCACAGCTGAACCTGCAGTCATAGTCAGTGCCAGCCCCCCTTTGGCCTTTTCCTTATGATAAAGCCGGTAGCGCTCCTTGGGCAAACCATTCTCTGAATAAGCTGGTTCATGGGCAGTGGACATAATCCTGTTGCGTAACTCAAGGTGCTTGATTCGGTATGGCTGTAACAGAGGGTCTGAGTTCATCGATGAGATACCTTTTATTATGAATAGATATGATCCATTCAGTAAGTTGATCGTCCTACGCTGAGGTCAAAACTACAAAAGTGGCGAGTGTATTTTCTGAGGAGCACTGCTAAGCCACTATATGTAACCTGACCCACTAATATTAAGCTTTGTTTAATAAATCGATTTTA
>SHAT01000089.1 GCA_004213175.1 Pseudomonadota bacterium
ATTTTCCAACATATTTCTCCCCATTGGAATAAGTGTGTGTCCCTTGACCATTTGGTTTCCTATTTTCAATTTCACCTACATATTCCCCATCCTTTCCCTTATCACCTTTTTCATACCAGCCCAGTTTCCTATCCCTATTAATAAAAAACAAAATACCGTTTCTTTTATTTAACTTTTTAAAATTTTTTTCACATTCTACCTTTATAATCTCGAATATTTTATTACCAGTCAATTCCCTTTCCTCCATAGTCTGGAGCACACATTGATTCACATTTTCATATTTGGCTGACTGACCCATCACAGGAGAAGAAAGAAGAAGAATTGAATTGAAGAGAATCAGTATATGTCTCACTTGGTTTCCTATAAGACTTTTAGATTAAAACAAAATATATACCAGAATCTGGTTAATTTATCAAGAATTGCGCTTGAGGATCATAACTCTTAATTATGATTAATTATATATATAATCAATAAGCCTAGCATCTTGCGTGTAGAGATTTAACTTGGAGTGTGTCTGACTCTGTGAAGAATTAATAGGAGTTACTATCAGGGAATGACTGTTACGTTATCAAACAAGCATCTGGTCATAAAACACTCAGTGCTTTCCAACAATAAATTCTTGTCACTGAAGATTAAATGAGTGGGATGAAATGGTTGGAAGAAAAGGCAGAAGATTCTGCGCCCATGGACACCTGTGAGCAGTCAAAAAATGAAAATACCCGTAACTCACTGAAATCATGGTGGGCCAGGCAGGACTTGAACCTGCGACCGGACGATTATGAGTCGTCAGCTCTAACCAACTGAGCTACTGGCCCGAACCAATACCATCATATTAGCTTTCATTTCGGCGTTAAAACAAGACTTTTCGAAAACAAAGTACTGATGAATTAACCTCATCTATCTGGAAATCATATCAATTTGGCAAAAGCGAGAAGCGCATCATAGGTGGGTGCCTTGTAAAAAAGCGTTCAGAAGTTTTAGCCATCCTCAGCAAAAATGATTCTTCCCAAGGACGACCCATTATCTGCATTCCCACCGGCAAACCCTTTGCATCATAACCGACAGGAAATGAAATAGCAGGGAAACCACCTATATTTGCCTCTGGAACGTAACGCATTAACTCCGTTAATGTACTGAGATCTGATTCACCATTTTTAAGAGCCTCCGGAAAAATAGGAGGTGCCGTACAGGCAGTTGAAGGACTGACTATAGCATCAACTCGCTGATATATTTGTGTCATATTTCTGATCAATTCTGCACGTATCCGCTGTGCTTTTACATAATCGCTGCCTTTAAACTCTTTCGCCAGCGTGAGATTAAGTAATACATCCAAACCAAAAGGTTGTCGAAATATTTTAAAATAAGTCTGCAAAGAAGTCAGCATTTCAGTTGCTAATGTAACAGCATGAGCTATACGTACTTCATTCAATTCAGGAATTTCAACTTCCTCAATGGTGGCACCTTGAGCTTTAAAAGCATCCAGCATATGTTCACAGTTTTGAACAATATCAACAGATGCGTGTTTAAACCATGCAGAAAAAATTCCTAATTTCACTCCTTTTAAATTTGCGTCATTATAATCTTGCAGATCAACGGGAGGCTGATTTTGTGTAAGTCCTTGTCTGATATCCGGTCCTGCTAGATAAGAATAGGCCAGAGCTGCATCATCTACAGAGGAGGCGATTGGGCCAACTGTCGAAACACTCCAAGAAAGTGGAGCAGCACCGGCAGAACTGATCCTCCCCCAAGTTGTTTTAAGACCGACCACACCGCATAAACTGGCTGGAATACGGATTGACCCTCCACCGTCAAGCCCAAGCGCAATTGGTGACAAACCTGCTGCTACGGCAGCCGCAGAGCCACTTGAAGATCCACCAGGGTAATGGTCTAAATGATGTGGATTCCTAGTAGTTCCACAAGGGATGTTGAGTCCCGTTACACCCAAACCAATTTCATGCATATTAGTTTTACCTACCATCAATGCACCTGCAGAACGTAGACGTGAAACGCTAGTTGCATCCTCTGCAGGAGGCTGAGTATTGTAAAATTTTGTACCGACCATCGTTGGAAACGGTGTCATATCCAACTCATCTTTCACAGAAATAGGTACCCCATCCAAAATTCCAAGTGACTCTCCACTTTCATAACGTTCGGTTGAAGCTCTAGCCTGTTGCATAAGTTCTCGTTCTTTCCAGGCAATAAACGGGCGAAGTGGTACTGCACTTTCTTCTATGCTGCGGACAATATCCAGCAATCTTAAGGCAACATCTGTTGGAGTTGTTTTTCCTTCAAGATAAGCCCGGTGAAAATCAAAGGCTGTTTCCGGTTGAAAGAGATTTTGTTTTGAGGAATTTATTATTTTTTGATCCAGCACATGTGGCTGCTTTTTATCTACTAAATCAATAAACTCTTTGATGGTTTTTTTTGCAGCCGCTGAAGTTATTTTACTTTCTATAGGATGTATCGGTGCCATCACTGGGAAATCTTCAACTTTACTTTTTCTTAAACTCGACAGTCCTGCCTGTTTTAGTAAAAAAGGAATCAGCAGTAACCGAATTCCAGGGGTTCTTAGAAGGCTCACCAATATTTTGAGTGTACGGCCGCTTGTCCTTGGAATACTAACACTTTTAAGGTTATAAACAGGATTTACTTTTTTAGCAAAAGGCCACAAATTAAGCATCATCTTTTTTGTTTTGCCTCGTGCGAATTTATTTTTTTTTCCCTTAGTGTCCATATTTCTCTCAATTATTCACTGACTCATGAGGAAGTTCACAAACAAAGCACACTCCATCGCTAACGTCAGGATCGATCGAAATTTTTCCACCATGTGCTTCTATAATTTTTTTTACTGTTGCCAATCCAAATCCATAACCTTCTATATCGTAATTCAAGCGTGCATTTGTTTCAAACACTTTGTCTTGATGCTCCGTTAAAATCCCGGGACCATTATCGCATATCCAATATTTTAAAGCTTCTTTAGTTTCTTCTACTCCAAATTCAATCTTAACGGGATTTTTTGAGCCTCTGTATTTGATCGAATTAGCAATCAGATTTTGCCATACTTTCAACATCCGAATTGGATCACACCAAACTTGTGGCATTTCAGGCAGCTCAACAAAAGTTACCATACCTTCACGTTCTGCATAATCAAAATTTTCAATCACTTTTTTGATTAGTTTAGTCATGGAAACTGATTCCAACTTACGTATAACTTGTCCAGCTTCAGCATAATCCAGTTGAGTATTAATGAAATCAATCATTTTGTGGAAAGTCACTGGAATACGTTCCAGAATATCTTTTAAGCTTTCATCCTCGATTAATTGTGGATATTCATTATTGATCCTATAAAGAAACAAATCATAAAGACTAGCTGCCCCTACTATTGGTGATTTCAAATCATGACTGACTGTGTGAGAAAAACTGCTTAATTCCTGCTTTTTTTGGAACAATTCCTTATTTAGTTCTTTGATTCGATCAAGATTTTCTTTCGTACGTAGAGCAGATCTTACACGGGCCACTAGAGTGGTACGTTCAAGTGGCTTATGAATATAATCCACTGCTCCCGCATCAAAAGCATCTCCTAAGGAGTCGATTTCGTGTTTGGCAGTAACCATTAATACAGGAATATCCTGACACTTAGGCATTGATTTTAGACGTTTCGTCGCTTCAACACCGTCCATTTCCGGCATCATAATATCCATCAGAATGCAGTCAGGACACCAATTTTCGAGAATCTTCAAAGCTGCTATTCCGGATGATGCTTCTCGAAATTCACACTTGATTTGATTACGCAGATGATCTTTAATCAGCAAACAGTTGTCCTCAAAATCATCAACAATCAATATTTTTTGGATAGCCTGATGCTGCTCATTGATTGGCATCTATTATTTTGTGAATTACATGTGATGGTTTAAGATAAACTTTAAATCCAATAATATGTCATTTGAGACATGGGAAAAATCAAAACAATATTAATATTCATGAAATATATCTACAACTTTGCGTTTTTTATATAAGAAAGTGGATTTATTTTAACAGTCAGAAGATTGTAGAAACCAAATTCCAGAAAAATAATTCAAGATAAACTGTATTCTATAGCAAATTCGGAGAAGAATGAAGTTAGATTATTAAGGAGGTATTGGAAAGGCTCAAGTAGTTAGATCGTACTGAAGAGAATTAATTCATAAATTACCAACCTAATTTGACATTTCGTCAGTATTTGGAAAATGAGAAACTTCTCAAACGTAAAGAGTTCATCACTACTGAAAGTGAACTGAAAGACATTGCTCCCGCAGCGAACATTGGATGTAAAGCTGGACCTCCAAAAGATACGAGCAAGCCGGCTGCAATCGGAATTCCGATAACGTTGTACCCAAATGCCCAAAACAAGTTTTGTCGAATATTCTGTAAAGTCGCCCGGCTGAGTTGCAGCGCAGCAACCACGTGCCGCAAATCATTTTTCATCAGCACCACATCCGAAGTTTCCATCGCCACTTCTGTTCCAGAACCCATCGCGATTCCGACATCAGACTGCGCCAACGCCAAAGCATCATTGATTCCGTCTCCGATCATCCCCACTCTAGCACCTTGTTCTTGGTACTGTTTTACAATTTCAGATTTTTCTCCCGGAAGAACTCCAGCATGTATTTTTGTAATCCCAATTTTTGAAGCCACTGCTTCCGCTGAACTTTGATGATCTCCTGTCAGCATCACCACTTCCAGTCCCAATTGCTGAAATTTAAGAACTGCTTCCGTACTTTCAGATCGCACCTCATCCTCTAGACAAATCACGCCTGCTAAACTCTTGTCAATTGCAACAAAAATCGGAGTACTCCCCCAAGGAACTTTTTTTGTCAATTTTTCCAAGACCTCGGGACAAATATTTTCTGCACACATCAATGCAGGATTACCGACGAAAACCTGAGGATTATCCGACACGTTTTTTCCTTTGCAAACTGCCTTAACACCGAATCCAGTTTGTGATTCAAACTCAGAAATCTCCGGTAATGTAAAGTCCTCTTCCAAGTTCCGCTTTTCCGCTTCTGCAACCACAGCTCTGCCAAGTGGATGTTCTGACCCCTTCTCCACTGCGGCAGCAAAACGCAGTACCTCCGTCGCATTTAATGCAGGACTTTCACTTTCACCATCAACTGTCAGAATTTGCGTAATATGCGGACGACCTTCGGTAAGTGTTCCTGTTTTGTCAATAATAATTGTGTCCAGTCCGTGCGACACTTCAATTGCAGGTGCATTCCGGAATAGAATTCCATGCTGCCCTCCTTTTCCTGTACCAACCATAATCGCGATTGGTGTAGCGAGTCCTAGAGAACATGGACACGCAATTACCAGAACAGAGACCGTGTATGATAAAATTTCATTAGCGGAAGCTCCGGAATACCACCAGAAAAACCCGGTAATGGCCGAGATTACTAAAACCACCGGCACAAAAATTCCAGCTACCTTATCAGCTAAACGTGCCACGGGCGCCTTGGCTAGCTGAGCGTTTTCAACCAAGCGAATGATTCTGGCTAGCGTTGTTTCACCTCCTACACGTTTTACACGAATTGTTAGTAAACCATTGGTATTGAGTGTTCCTCCGGTTACTTCAGAACCTTCTGTATCAGTATCTCCTGATATTTTTTCAACCGGAATCGGCTCACCTGTCAGCATTGATTCATCTACAAAACTAGAACCTCCTACAACAATTCCATCAGACGGAATAATACTTCCTGGACGTACCCGCAAAATATCTCCTGGATGTACAAAATCTATCAAAATGTCAGATTCTTTTCCCTCATGCACTAGAACTGCTTTCTTTGGACGCAGCTTGAATAACGAACTGATGGATGCTGAAGCAATGCTTTTACTTTTGGCTTCCAATGATTTACCCAACAGAATTAGAGTGATGATCATACTTGCGGTTTCAAAGTAAAAACCTTCCGCATTCAACTCTGTTCCAAACATATTCCACAAACTAAAACCAAATGCCGCAGCAGTTCCCACGGCAATAAGCGTATCCATGTTCGGATTGAGATGATAAATAGTAAATAAACCTTTGCTATAAAAATCACGTCCGGCCCAGAGAACCGGCAAGGTCAATAACAGTTGAATCATTCCGTAGCGCAATGGTTCTTTTGCTGGCGTAAACAAGTCTGGCAGCCGCATACCCAACATAGGTCCCATAGCCAACAAAACAAGTGGTATACTAAACGCAATTGCTAACGACATTTGTCTGCGGAGCTTTAAATATTCCTTCTTCGACCGTTCAGATGGTTCAGGAGTGTTATCCAAATCGTTTAGACGCTGCGGTTCAAAACCCACAGATTCAACAGCTGATTCCAATTTTGATGGATTAGCGATTTCAGGATCATAACGGACAGATGCCCTGTTCAAGGCAAAGTTTACTTCCGCAAAAACAACTCCATCGACGCTACCTAATGCCTTTTCCACAGAACT
>SHAT01000009.1 GCA_004213175.1 Pseudomonadota bacterium
ACAATAAAATTAGTACAGTCATTGACAGACGTTCCATTATCCATTGACTCTTCAATAGTAGCCGCATTGGAAGCAGGCCTCGAAGTTTACCAGGGTAAGGCACTCTTAAATTCAATTACAGGAGAAGAGGAAAGGCTTGAAGCTGTTCTTCCGTTGGTAAAAAAATACGGTTGCGCAGTGGTTGCAATTTCTAACGATGAAACAGGAATTTCGGAAGATCCTGATGTCCGTTTTGCAGTAGCAAAAAAGATCGTTGAACATGCCGCCGATTATGGAATTCCTAGCTCAGATATTGTTGTAGACCCTCTGGTTATGCCGATCGGAGCTATCAATTCCGCGGTAAAACAAGTTATGAAGCTGGTACGACGTTTACAGGATGAACTAAAAGTCAATACTACTTGCGGAGCCTCTAACGTCAGTTTTGGTTTACCAAATCGTAACGGAATAAATGCAGCATTCCTGACAATGGCCATCGCATCCGGTCTTACTTCAGCAATTACTAATCCACTCCACGAACCGGTAATGCAAGCCGTGATGGGTGCGGATGTGATGATGGGTAATGATCCACACTGTTATAAATGGATTTCAAAATACCGTGAACCGACTGCGGAAGGTGAAAATAAGCAAAAACGTGAAAGAAGACGTAGTAGAAGCAAAAGAGCATAAAAATGTTCAGAAAAATGGATAAACTATGAATATTAGTGTTTTTGATCTGTTTAAAATTGGAATTGGTCCTTCAACTTCTCATACGGTAGGTCCGATGTACGCAGTCAAACAATTTTTGTTAAATTGCATAGAACATTTTCCACTGGCTAAAATTCATTCGGTCAAAACAGAATTATTCGGTTCGCTCGCTCTCACAGGGAAAGGACATGGAACAGATAAGGCAATTTTGATGGGTTTGGAAGGAGAGGTACCAGCTATCAATGCAGCTCGTTTGGCGAGTCGGAGTGACGGCAGTCACATCATTTCACTGGACAAAGTAATTATAACTATGCACAAAACCGGTCAAGATATGATGCACCAATATAAAGAGACTTCATTGGGAGGACTTGCAGTTAATTTACCGGAATGCTGATAATATCTCTATATTTTTTTGAATGATATATAAAACAAATAGAATGACTTTAAGGATTCCTAAAATGGGATCTATTGGGTTGAGACGCCCCAACAATCTTTTTGTTGATACTTACTTTATCCCTATCAGGTTGGGATAACCGGATGAGACTACTTTACCAACTAAAAACAAGATGATATAAAAATATTTTAGCAAATATTGTATACTCTTTGCTGATTGTCGGCACAGTCATATTTGTCAAGAAAGCACTTACTTTATAAACTAAGAACATTCTTCATTTATGAGTATGATCTTTTATAAGTTTTAGACCACTAACTTAATTTAAAAACATGGCAAACAACCAGAATGATTTAGAAGAACAATATTCAGAATTACCTAGTATACCCTCTGATATAGAAATTTCACAAAATGCTGTCATGAAACCAATAGCGGAAATAGCTCCGCAACTTGGTATAAGTAATGATGACCTTGAGCAATTTGGAAAATATAAAGCAAAAATTGAAAACAATGTCTGGGAAAGTGTTAAGGATCGACCTGACGGAAAACTAATTTTAGTTACTGCGGTAACACCGACTCCCGCGGGCGAAGGTAAAACATGTACATCCATCGGACTGGCACAAGCCTTTGGACAACTCGGAGTCAAGCATGCCCTCGCGCTGCGTGAACCCAGCATGGGTCCGACATTTGGTATAAAAGGCGGGGCTGCTGGTGGGGGATATTCACAGGTTTTACCTATGGAAGACATCAATATGCACTTCACTGGAGATCTCCATGCAATTGCAGCTGCTCATAATTTGTTATCTGCTGTTCTTGATAATTCAATGCACTTTGACAATCCACTGAAAATTGACCCTGAGAAAGTGACATGGAGAAGAACGATTGATTTATGTGATCGGCAATTACGTAATGGAGAAATTGGACTTGGTTCAAAATTTGATGGATTCCCTCACAAAACAGGTTTTGACATTGTGGCTGCTTCAGAAGTAATGACGATCATGGCATTGGCGGCAGACATAGAAGATTTACGAGAACGTCTTGGACGGATTGTTGTGGCTTACAACACTTCTGGAAAACCTGTATTTGCAAGAGAATTAAACTGTATCGGTTCACTCTGTGTTATCTTAAAAGACGCACTGAAACCAAATCTTGTACAAACGTGCGAACACACACCCGTTTTGGTACACTGCGGACCTTTTGGAAATATTGCACATGGTTCGAACAGTGTAAGTGCCACCCGATTAGCACTCAAACTTGCACCTTACGTAGTGACAGAAGCTGGATTCGCTGCTGACTTGGGCGCAGAAAAATTTGTAAACATCAAATGTAGACAAGCTGGTTTAAAGCCAAACGGCGCCATACTGGTTGCAACCATAAGGGCATTGAAATTTCACGGAGGTGTTGAAAAAGATGAACTGAGTACAGAAAATCTTAACGCACTAAAAACTGGATGTGAAAATTTGCGCACACACGCGGAGAATGTACAAAAATATGGGTTACCAGTGGTTGTTGCAATCAATCGCTTTCCTACCGACACGCCGGAAGAACTCGAAATCGTGCGTAAATTTTGTGATGATATGGGAGTTCAAAGTTCTCTTAGTGAAGTAGTCGCAAAGGGTGGTGAAGGTGGGATTGATCTCGCAAACAAAATAAAGAAAATAGTTGATGAAAATCCAGGCACACCAAATTTTTATTATAAAAATTCAGATCCAATTAAAAGCAAAATTGAAACTATTGCAATGGAAATATACAGAGCAGACGGAGTGGATTATACTGAAGAGGCCGAAAAATCAATTAAGATTTTAGAAGAAAATGGTTTAGCAGATTGGCCGATATGCATGGCAAAAACTCAGGCATCTCTTTCAGACGATCCTAAGAAACGGAATGCTCCTAGAGCTTGGCGTTTACAGGTTCGTGACGTAAAGGTTTCAAATGGTGCAGGGTTCATTGTCGCACTAACAGGAAAAATGATGCTCATGCCAGGAATGCCACGCGAATCTGCAGTACAAAAGATTGATATAGACCAAAATGGACGAATCACGGGGCTGTCCTGATTCACTGTGATTTAAATTTTTACAATTTCTTAAGTCAGTTTTAAGCTAAAAAATGAGCGGCAAACAAAACTTTACCATAAGCCTCAACAATATTATTGTTTATGGATTTCATGGTGTACATCAAGAGGAAAAGACATTAGGTCAGCGGTTTGAAATTGATTTGGAATACCGCCTATCAAATCCACCTTTTCCTTGGAAAGATGAGGAACGTGCAACAGTTTCTTATGTGAATGCACACAAAATAGTCAGTAGAGTTTGTGCAGAAAAAAGTTTCAACTTAATTGAAACTCTTGGTAACAGGATTATAGAAGAAATGCGATCACGCTATTCTATAGACCTTATAATTGTTCGTGTTCGTAAGCCTTCGGTGCCTATTCAGGGGATCCTCGACTACGTCGAAGTGGAAGTCGAGTGGCAAGCATAAGCTGAAAAAATTAAAAAAATTAATTGTGAGAGATATTTACGAATTTCTTGAGGAGAACGAAGTTGGATATGAACGTCATGATCATGAAGCTGTTTTTACAGTTGAGGAGTCTAAACAACTTTCTCCTGAACTTGAAGGAGCTTCAACTAAAAATTTATTCCTACGTGACAAAAAGGGATCAAGACATTTTTTAGTCACAGTTCAGGAAGACAAACAAATAGATTTGAAAGCACTTTCTGGCAAATTGGATTCCTCGCGTTTAAGTTTTGCATCTACGGAACGGCTCAAAACGCATTTGGGGATTGAACCAGGTTCTGTAAGTTTACTAGCATTAGCCAATGACCATGACAAAAAGGTTGAAGCCTTTATTGATAAGGATATTTGGCAAGAGGATGCAATTCTATGCCACCCGCTTGTTAATACGAGTACATTGGTTATTCCGCGCAAAGACATGGAACAGTTTCTTGAAAAAACTGGACATGGAGTGAAACTGATTGAGATTTGATCAATCGTTATTTAAATAAACACTAAAACAAAAAATTGAAGATGAATAGAAAAGCAGATGCCATAATCATTGGAGCCGGAGTAATCGGTTCTGCAATTGCGTTTGAGTTGGCAAAGCGCAATTACAAAACACTTAACATTGACAAACTGCCGACTTCAGGATATGGATCAACCAGTAATTCTTGTGCTATTGTAAGAGCAAGTTATTCTACTTGGGACGGGGTGGCAATGGCATACGAGGGTTTTTTCTATTGGGATGACTGGGCCGATTATTTGGGAGTCGAAGATGAGCGTGGTTTGATCAAATACATGAAAACCGGCTCCATACTTTTCAAACTACAAGGAGAAGATCACAGCAAAAAAGTTTTGAAATTTTATGAAGAAATTGGGGTAGAATATGAAATTTGGGATCTAGAAAAATTAAAACAAAAGATGCCAATTTATTCACATGACCAATACGGAGAAATAACACGCCCAGATGAAGACGATCATTTTTTTGACAAAACTGGGAATAAAATTGAGGGGGCATTATATACACCTGGCTCTGGATATGTAAGTGATCCACAACTTAGTTCTCATAATTTACAAGTTGCTACCGAAGCCAAAGGCGGAGAATTTTTATTTGATAGTGAAATTACTGAAATACGTCAGGAAAATGGGAAAGTTCTCGGCGTAACTTTAAGTAACGGAGATCAAATTGATTCAGCAGTGGTTGTTAATGTTGCAGGTCCGCATTCTTTTGTAATAAACCGAATGGCAGGAGTGGAAAAAGAAATGAATATTAAAACTAAAGCCTTGAGGCATGAAGTTCATCATGTCCCTTCTCCAGACGGTTATGATTTTGAAAAAGACGGATTCCATACTTCAGATGGCAACAATGCTATTTATTTCCGTCCAGAAACCGGTAATACCATCCTTATAGGTAGTGAAGATCCTAAATGTGACCCGCAGGAATGGATCGCAGATCCAGATAATTACAACAATCAAATTACTGAATCACAATGGAAAGCTCAAGTTTACCGATGTGCGCGTCGTATTCCAGATTTGAAAATTCCTTCTCGCACACGGGGAATTGTTGATTTATATGACGTTTCTGACGATTGGATTCCGATTTATGACAAATCTGCACTAGGGGGTTTTTACATGGCCATAGGCACCAGTGGTAATCAGTTTAAGAATGCCCCGGTTGCTGGACACTGCATGGCTGAACTAATAGATGCATGTGAAAAAGGACATGATCATGATGCTGATCCTCTAAAAGTTAAAACTGTTTACACAGGCCTAGAACTCAATATGGGTTTTTATTCCCGCAACCGTGAAATTAATCCAAACAGCAGTTTTTCTGTTAACGGATGACTCTATAACAGAGTTCCATTTTGAAAACCAAACATTTACAAGATCTCATGACTGGATGGAGACATGATTTTCATCTCCATCCTGAACTTGGCTTTGAAGAATATCAAACTTCTTCAAAGGTTGCTGATCTGCTGACTGATTTTGGACTTTCAGTCCATCGTGGAATCGGCGGAACAGGTATAGTAGGCATTTTAGAAAATGGAAAATCTACTCGATCTATTGGACTCAGGGCAGACATGGATGCTCTGCCAATCGAGGAAACTGGTAATTGTTCTTACAGTTCACAACAGAAAGGTGTAATGCATGCCTGCGGGCACGATGGACACACCAGCATGCTACTTGGTGCAGCCAAATACTTGGCTGATAATAAAAGTTTCGAAGGCAGGGTAGTTTTTATTTTCCAACCAAATGAAGAGCATGGTCTAGGTGCATCTGCCATGATTGAGGCAGGACTTTTTGAGAGGTTTGATGTTGATGATGTCTACGGTATCCATAATATACCAGGCATGCCTGTTGGTACTTTCGCAATGCGTACTGGTCCTATAACAGCAAGTGAAAGCCTTTTCGAAATAAAAATAAATGCCCAAGGAGGTCACGCAGCATTGCCTCACATGGGTGTAGATGCAATAATCGTCGGGACTGAAATAGTGCAGTCTTTACAAACTATTGTTTCCAGAAAACTTAACCCAAGTTTGAACGGTGTGGTTTCAGTGACTGAATTCATCACCGACGGGAAACGCAACGTTCTCCCAGGAAGCGCTATTTTGAAAGGAGATGCTCGTGCACTGAGTACTGAGGTTAATGAGACTATTGAAGCTCGTATAAGGCAGATTGTGGCAGGAATTAGTAGTGCACATGGTGTAAAAACAGAAGTTCAATATGACACCTTATTTCCTTCGGTAATTAACACATCAACTCCAGTTATTGCTGCACATCGTGCTGCATCTAAGATAGTGGGTCCTAAAGAGGTAGACAATGAATGCGAACCTAAATTGTTTTCTGAAGACTTTGCACACATGGCTGCAACCAAGCCAGGATGTTTTGTACTGATGGGAAATGGTATTCAAGGTGTGAACGCAAAACCATTACATTCCTCGGATTACGATTTCAATGACGAAGCATTGTCATATGGATCTTCATTCTGGGTTCAATTGGTTGAGCAGGAACTGTCCCGGAGTATAGAGTGATTTTTTCTGAAAGAATGGATCGCCTACGTTGCGAATTAGAAAAAGCCGGTGTGGATGTGGCATTGATTACAGATGACGACAGTATTTATTACTTCACCGGCTACTACGATTATCTACATATGGAGTTTGGTCGGCCAACAATTTTGGCAGTTTTTCCAGATAAAAAGAATTTGCTCATTACACCTTTCATGGAAATGGAAATGGCTGAATCAGCAGCTATAGTTGACCAAATTGAGGCTTGGAATGATGGAATGGGCAATGAGTGGCGCGAAGCATTGCCAAATATTCTTGCCGGTGAAGGGAGTGTGGCGATTGAACCCGAACAAATGCCTGTACTGGTGCGCAATTACGTAGATTCACTAGTTGATAAAGATAGGTTTTTTGATGTTACTAGTATTGTCACAGAAATGCGGATGATTAAATCCGCTGAAGAATTACAACTGGCCCGTCATGCAGCACAAGTCTCGGTAGCAATGATGAAGGCTGGATACGAAACACTTGGAGATGGTGTTCCAGAGTACGAAGTTGCCTTGGCGATTTCGGCTGCTGGGACACACAAATCGGCAGAATTGCTCGAAGAGTATTATGACGACTCTAGAATGTCACCTATGACTCATTTTTTGCAAATCATGGCTTCAGGAAAAGAAATCACCATGCCTCACCACCGTGCATCAACAAGAAAAATGAAACATGGTGAACCCGTTTTTCTGTGCTTTTGTGGAATGACAAATTTTCATCGCTTCAAACTTGGTTTTGACCGCACATTCTGGATAGGCGAAATCTCCGACAAATCTCAAGCAGATTTCTATCAGGTGGCTGTGGATAGTCAAGCATCTGCATTGTCAGTTTTGCGTCCCGGTGTAAAAGCTCAAGAAGTTCATGCAGCATACGCAGAAGTCATCGAAAATGCCGGATTTGAATATCCTTTCCGTTGTGGACGCGGAACCGGATTCAGCTTCTTGGAAAAACCGCAACTAGTATTCGGTGATAAAACTGTATTGCAACCTGGAATGGTACTTGCCGTAGATGGTTCTGTAAATGTCAGTAAATCTTTTAGGGCTCAGGTCGGCGATAGTTTTGTTATTACGAAAGAAGGCTATGAACAACTAACCGAGTTTAGAAAAGATTTGAAGGACGTTATAATTAACTAACCTGAGTTCAAGGCGAGATCTTAGTACAGTTAGTAATGAAATTCAGAAATTAATATGATGAGAGCAATTTATTTTATAATAAAATTTTTATGACTACATTTTTAAATTGCTAGGTTTTGTACAAAAATATTACAATATAAGACTATCATTGCCTTTATGAAGGCAATGATATAACAAATATTATATTAGTTGATGCAGTTCAATACCGTATACAGTATTAATTATTTTTTTAAATTTTCCGTCTCTCCTAGCTAAGAAATTTGCCGAGATGGATATAAATTGAGTATTAACTCAAACAATTTAATACGACAAAACGGCGCTTAAAACAGCCCAGTTTTATATAGTTTTGCAGTTTTCGACAGATAAATCACTTATTACTTTCAATAACTGGTGACAAGACTAAGCAAACAGCTAGACAAAAAACACTATGAGCTTTCAATTAAATTGTCCAAATTGCGGCAAACGTGCCGTGAGCGAGTTTACTTTCAAAAGTGAACTTAAAATTCGTCCAGCTGCAGATGCTGATTTTTCCGAGTGGACAGACTATGTATATTTCCGTGAAAACAACATGGGACGGCAAGTAGAATGGTGGTATCATCGCAGCGGTTGCCAAAGTTGGTTTCTAGCAGAACGAGATACCTTGAACAATACTGATCACCGAAGTTTTTGGTACGAAGATTTGGAACAAAACTCTAAAGACAAAAACGGAGGGAATTGATGGCAAAACGAATCACCACTCATCAATATTGCGATCTCCCTGATTTGGGAGAAAGGCTCTCCTTTAAATTCAATGGGAAAAATATCAAAGCATTTACCAGCGACAGTATTACCTCTGCGTTGATTGCCTCCGAAAAAACTTTGCTTACAAGAAGTTTTAAATATCACCGACCTCGTGGAGCATACGACGTATTCGGACAGGGACATGAATCTCTAGTAACTGTCAATAAAGAGCCAAATATTTTAGCAGATCGAACTCGTGTTGAAGACGGGATGTTTGTGGAATCACAAAATGTCTGGCCATCTGTTGACTTTGACATTGCTGCAGTGAACGACGTGTTAGTTCCAATGTTGCCTAATGGTTTTTACTACAAAATGTTTCACAAACCAAAATGGATCTGGCCCATTGCGGAACATCAAATCCGTAAAGTTGCCGGACTTGGTAAAATTGATGTGACCGGGAAACATGTGGATAGACGATACGAAAAACATTATCGTTTTCCAGATGTGTGTGTAGTAGGTGGAGGACCTTCCGGACTTGCTGCGGCAAAAGGCGCCCTCGATGAAGGTAAACAGGTTTTGTTGATTGACGACAATCCGGAACTCGGCGGACATGCACTTCACAGTATTTTGCCAGTTGTAAATTGCTCCAACTCAGCCTTGAACGGAATTCCTGAATACAAGGCTGTAAAGAAATTAATTGAGGAACTGGCGGAGAATACAAATCTGGAAGTGATGGTAAACACCAGCGTTTTCGGACTCTACGAAGATAATTTGGTGGCCGCGCAGTGTGATGCTAATCTGTTTAAGATCCGTGCGGAATCCGTTGTACTAGCTCCGGGAGCGACTGATCGGCATCTAGTTTTCGAAAATAATGATCGACCAGGAATTTTAACTGCTCGAGGTGTTGAAAATCTGATCATGTGCCACGCCGTTCTCCCTGGTAAAGATACGGTAGTCGTTACAACTCACGATGGTGGCTTTCACACAGCGTTGTTGCTCAAGGGTGCCGGCGCTAATGTTGTTGCTATAATTGATGGACGTGAACCCGGAAGCGACGGTGAGTTTGAAAAGCAAGTTCGTAATCTAGCAATTCCTATATATAAAGGTTTAACAGTTCATTCTGCTCACGGTAAAAAAAGAATAAATCGAGTCGATGTAGGTCCTATATCGGGTGGTGATTCACATCAATCTTTTGATTGTGATTTACTGGTAATGGCAGTCGGATTTAAGCCCCAAGTTAACTTACTTTCGATGGGACGTAAACGTCCGGAATGGGATTCCCAGCGGCAAATATTACGTGTAAATGATTTGCCATCCGGAATGTATTCCACGGGAGATGTTCATGGTACAGCGAGTTTTTCCAGACTGTATACAGAAGGTACAGACTCTGGGAAAGCAGCTGCTCTTAATGACGATGCACCGAAAACAGAAAGAACTGCAGATGAAATAATCATGGCCTTACCAGCTGATATTGAATCAGCTGGTACTCACCATTTTATTTGTAAGTGTATGGATGTAACACGTACAGAGGCAAAAGCTTCAATAGATGAGGGTTATGATCAGGTCGAATCTCTTAAACGCTACTCTAGCATGGGAATGGGACCTTGTCAGGGTAAAGCATGTCATGAAGCAGTAGCGCGACTTGCCGCAATTGACACTGGAATTTCAGAGGCTAAAGCAGTTCCTACAACGATGCGACCTCCTTTTTCTGGAGTATCTTTCGGTGTACTTGCCGGACGCGCTCCTCATTTGTCTCCTATTCGCCGTACTCCAATCCATCAATGTCACATTGATCACGGGGTTAAATTCCTAGATGCAGGACAATGGAAACGTCCTGATTCATATACAAACCCCCAGGAGGAAGTCGGGTTTGTTCGCAATGGACTGGGTATGATTGACGTAAGTACACTTGGAAAGATCGAAATCAACGGTCCTGATGCAGTTGCTTTTTTGCATTTTATGCTTCCAGCAAAATATGCAAAATTTGAAGTTGGACGAACACGCTATTCAATTATGGTTGGTGAAGATGGAATACTCTTTGAGGACGGGACTATATCACATCTGGAGCAGGGAAAATATTATCTTACAACTACAACTGGGAACCAAGATGCGATCAATGCGTTGTTTCAATGGTGGTTATTAGTGGAAGATTTTGATGTGCAGGTTAAAAATCTAAGTCTGGCAAACGCCGCAGTAAATGTCACAGGAGCAGCATCACGTGAATTTTTACAGAAACTTGTAGAAATTGACATGTCGAATAAAGCATTTCCTTACATGCACTGCCGTCAGACTAGTATTGCAGATGTTCCTGTTTCTTTTTATAGAATAGGTTTTACCGGTGAACTGGGTTATGAAATTCATTTCCCTGCTGAATATGGTGAATCGATGTGGAGGTATTTGATGACCGAAGGAGAAACATTTGGGATTAAACCTTTTGGGGTGGAAACTCAAAGGATTTTACGTCTGGAAAAGGGACACTTAATCCCTGGGACAGACAGTGATGCATTGAGCAGTCCTTATGAAACTGGTGTGGGTTTTGCGATCAAGGATGACAAAGTAGATTTTGTAGGTAAGGCATTTTTAAAACATTTCAAGGATCGCGGACTCGACAACAAACTCGTACCTTATCAGCTTGATCCAAGTTCACCAATTCCAGATGATGGAGTCGCTGTTCTAGAAAATGGAGAAATAGCCGGCAGGGTCACAAGTTCCCGTATGAGTCCTACGATGAAAAGAGGTATCGGCTTAGCCTGGGTTCGTAATGACATGTCTGGGAGTGGTAATAATTTTACAATTCGTCTTGCTGATGGACAAGATGTAACCGCTACTGTACTTGATCACGCAGTTTATGATCCCGAAGGATTGCGCTTAAAAAGTTAAAAAATAATTGAATGCAGAAAAATAAATCAACATTTCTATAATTAAAGAAAAATGCCCGGACTACTCCCAGAAATAGATCCTGAAGGACTTCTAGAATATTCAGTAGTATACACTGACAGATCGCTGAACCACATGTCGCAATCATTTCAAACTGTAATGAATGATATTTCAATTACATTGAAGAAAGTTTATAACGCGGATGCAGTAGTGGTGGTCCCTGGAAGTGGTACATTCGGTATGGAGGCTGTAGCTAGGCAGTTTGCAACCGAGAAAAAATGTCTTGTCATCCGGAATGGTTGGTTCAGTTTCCGTTGGACTCAGATTTTTGACAAGGGTCAAATTCCTTCAAAATCAACAGTACTCAAAGCCAGACGTGTAAAAGAAGAAAAGCATGCACCTTTTGCCCCGGTACCGATTGAAGAAGTAGTAGCAGCCATTAAAAGTGAAAAACCGGACCTCGTTTTTGCCCCGCATGTAGAAACTTCTTCAGGAATTATACTTCCGGTGGATTACATTAGAGCCGTCGCAGAAGCAGTTCATTCAGTTGGCGGAATGTTTGTCTTGGACTGCATTGCTTCTGGCACAATTTGGGTTGACATGGACTCTTGCGGAGTGGACATTTTAATCAGTGCTCCTCAAAAAGGCTGGAGCGCTTCACCTTGCAGCGCGCTTGTCATGCTCAGCACTCTGGCTCGGGAACGCATTGAAAATACGGACAGCAGTAGTTTTGCCTGTGATTTGCTCAAGTGGTTGAATATTATGAAAAACTACGAAAATGGTGGACATGCTTACCATGCCACTATGCCGACTGATTCACTGAGACGTTTCAGGGACATCATGAAAGAAACCGAAGAATATGGTTTTGAAAAAGTCAGAGCAGAACAGGAGGAATTGGGAGATAAAGTTAGGAAAATGCTGGCTGCTAAAGGTTTTAAAAGTGTCGCGGCAAAGGGATTTGAGGCTCCCGGAGTGGTTGTCAGTTATACCGACGACAAAGGTATTCATAACGGGAATAAATTTAAGGAGATCGGGGTTCAAATTGCTGCTGGAGTGCCACTGCAATGTGACGAACCTGAGGATTATCAGACTTTTCGTTTAGGGCTTTTTGGTCTGGACAAACTGCATAATGTCGAACGTACAGTAGAGAATTTAGAAAAAAAGTTATCGCAAATTCTTTAGGGATAATTGATGAGCCATAAAAATTCATATGGACAGCCAATCAGTTTCCCTATCACCGATTGGCAAGAATGTGCTCTACCGCCACGCTTCGAAATGTTAGGAAAAAGGTGCTGGGTTGAGATCCTAGTCCCGGATAAACATGCGGTAGAACTTTTTGATGCTTATATAAATCATAGGAATGATCAGGACTGGACATATTTGCCATATGGACCATTTGATCATTTTGATGATTATAAAAGATGGCTGTCAGGAATCTGTAACGGTGATGATCCAATATTTCACACGATCATAGAGGCAGAAAATAATACGGCAGTTGGAATGACAAGTTTTTTACGGATTCAGCCTAGAATTGGTGTTATTGAAGTAGGACACATTCATTTTTCTCCCTTTATTCAAAAAACAGCGGTTGCTACTGAGGCCATGTTCTTGATGATGAGAAGGGTTTTTGATGAACTGGGTTATCACCGTTATGAGTGGAAATGTGACTCGATGAATGCCAATTCCATAAATGCAGCACAGCGTTTGGGTTTTATTTATGAAGGCACATTCCGTCAAGCTACAATGTATAAAAATCGTAACCGCGATACAGCTTGGATTAGTATTACTGACAAGGAATAGCCAAATTTAAAAAAATCATTTCAAACTTGGTTGAGTCCTAATAATTTAGATAGTAATGGAAGGCAGAAAAATAGTTTAAAAGAAATAAGGAGATATTTAGATCAATGAGATTTACAGTATATTTGTCTGGAGAAATACACACAGAATGGAGAAATGAAATTCAGCAAGGCGTAGAAAAATACGGGATTGATATTGAATTCCTTTCAGCAGTAACAGATCACGATGCGAGTGACTCAGCCGGAGATCATTTAGGGACAGAGGACAACCCATTCTGGCGAGATCATAAGTCTGCTAAGGTCAATGCCATCCGGACAAAAACATTAATCGAAAAAAGTGACATGGCAGTTATTCGATTTGGCAATAAATACAAGCAATGGAACGCCGCTTTTGACGCAGGTTATTGTGCCGCTTTGGGAACGCCTTATGTAACTTTGCACGCAGAAGATCTTGTTCACCCGCTTAAGGAAGTCGATGCTGCAGCAATGGCAAGTACAACAACCACAGAACAAGTTGTGCAAATTCTAAAATATGTAACACAAACATGAGTATTAAAGAAAATAAAGGAGGGTAACTTGATTAAAACCAGCCCGCTTTCTGGAATTTATCGTAACCATCCCGTCAAATTGACTGAATTTTCTGGATGGCAGATTGCTGATAATTTTGGTAACGCAGAAAGAGAATTAATACATTTGAGCCAGGGGAGTGTCCTGGCAGATTGGTCACATATAGGCAAAATATCACTATCAGGAAGTGATGCCGCAAAGGCTGCAGAACAGACTATTACCGGAGCTTCCAAAATAGAACCTTTGAGATCTCTATCAAATCAGAACATGGCGGCACTGCGCTTAACACGGAACGATTATTTAATATTGTGTCAATCTGGAATGGAAACAGATTTACTTGAAAAAATTGATCATAAGATAACAACTGTTATTGACCAGACAGGTGCTCTGGGTTGTCTCGTTTTGGGGGGTCCCAGAAGAGATGAAGTACTGCAACGTTCAACAGCAATGGATCTACGGCGTGACCGAGTAATAGCTGGCTCTGTGATTCAATCTTCAATTCATACAGTCAGTATGACATTGTATCGAACTAAACACTTTGACATCATCATCCATCCACGAAACTTGTCTGAATCACTTTACGACGCTTTGATGGATGTTGGAATAGGAGTTGGCTTGGTTCCGTGTGGTATCTCAACAGTTCCAGTTTCTTTTGAGGAGGGGAAATAATGACTCAAAGAATGTGGAATAACCATGAACTAAAAAAAAATTACGATGTAGTAATCATTGGTGGCGGAGCACATGGATTGGCAACCGCCTATTATCTGGCGAAACTCGGTATCACCAATGTCGCAGTTATGGAACAGAAATTTATTGGTTATGGAGGTTCCGGTCGTAACACGGCAATTCTCCGTTCGAATTACCGTACAGAAGAAGGAATTAAATTTTATGATCAAAGCCTCTCGCTTTATGAAGATCTAGCTGGTGAACTGGACTTCAACCTGATGTTCAGTCGACAGGGTCATTTCACACTCGGACATTCAACTGCTGCTGTTTCCGGATTAGTCACACGTGCTGAAAACAACAAGGCACTCGGTGTTGACAGTTATTTTCTTGATCCTCTGGAAATTAAAAAAATGCTCCCGGAAATTGACATTTCAGATCATCCTCGTTTCCCGGTGCATGGTGCTCTTTATCATCCACCCGGAGGAATAATTCGCCATGATGCTGTAGTTTGGGCTTATGCGAGAGGTGCTGAGCGTAAAGGTGCCCAAATACACCAATTAACTGAAGTACAGGATATTTTGGTTGAAAATGGCAAAGTAAGCAGTGTTGTCACAAATCGGGGTACCGTTTCCTGTAACACTGTTATTTCCGTGGTAGCGGGCTGGAGTTCGGAAGTCTGCAAAAAAGTTAACATTAAGCTCCCATTTGTCACTCATCCTTTGCAGGCTTTGGTTACACAGTCTTACAAGCCTTGGCTGAATCATGTAGTTGTCAGTGGAACCCTGCATATTTATCTGAGTCAGACTGACCGCGGAGAACTTGTCTGCGGAAATGGAATTGACACGTACCCGCATTATGGTATGCGCTCTACACTCGGTTTTCTTGAAAGTTACGCTGCACATGTTCTGGAACTTTTTCCAGTGTTACACAACGTTGCAGTCCAAAGGCAGTGGGCCGGATTATGTGATATGACTCCGGACTACAGTCCTATTATTTCTCCAATTGATGAAATTAACGGATTTTATGTAAATGGTGGCTGGGGAACTTATGGCTTTAAAGCCTCCCCCGCAAGTGGTTATAATACTGCACAGATGGTTGCAAACGGAAAAGCTCCGAAAATGATTGAGCCTTTTAGATACAACCGTTTTGTTGAAAACAGACTGGTCGGCGAAAAAGCTGCTGCATCAGTGGGAAGTTAATCTTTCTGCTGGCTACGAATTTTCTTGGATTAATTCCAAAATTTTTCAAGCATATTATTTGAACGTCATCGTTCTTTTGACCAGAAAATTAATTTTTGAGTGTATCTATAATAATTATTGTTTAAAATTTAAAAACCCTTTAATAAAAGAAAACAGTGGAAATCATAGTACCAATAAAACAAGTGCCGGATGTAGCGCTGAATATAAAAGTTAAAGACGGAGCCGTTATTGAAGAAGGTTTAAGTTATGTAATCAGCAGTTGGGATGAAACCGCATTGGAAGCAGCATTGCAGATAACCGAAGACATCGGTGGTGAAGTCACTTTGCTGACAATTGGGCCTGAAAAAGCTGCTGAATCACTGCGTAAAGGCCTGGCCATGGGCGCTCATAAAGCGATTCATGTAAAATATTATGACGCAAAACAAACAGATTCTTTTGCTTATGCGAAAATTTTACAAAAAGTGTTGGAAGGACGCGAGTACGATTTGATTTTAGCGGGTAGACAATCCCAAGATACAGACGCAGGACTTACTGCACCAATGCTAGCTGAATTCCTTGATCTACCTCAAGTTACAAATATCATACGTTTCAGTAATGTCTCTAATCAGAACATGACACTTTACCGTAAAGGTGACCATGCGACAGAAGTTTTAGAAATGGAGCTTCCTGGGGTTGTGACAGTCCATGACACTCTTAATGAACCACGATTAGCTTCTATGCGCGGAATTATGATGGCTAAGAAGAAACCACTAGAGGAAATTGAACTCGAAGCAATTGGAATTACATCAGAAATGAGTGGTCTGGAAGGTTCAATGACAGAAGTATTACATTACGACAAACCAGAATCACGTAAAGAAGGCAAAAATTTTGAAGGAGATGAAAAAGATACAGTAAAACAGGCCTTAGATTTGCTGATTAGTGAGGCTAAATTTTTAGTTTAAAATTTGATTAATAATCCAAAAGCATTTGAGTGTAAAATAAATTTAAGATGTTTAAGTTTATTATTTTTTTTAACATACAAAATTGAAATTTAAAATGTCTAAGATTCTTATAGTAGCCGAGGTTAAAAACGGTGAGATCAAAAAAAATACCCTAGAATTATTATCATTTTCTAAAACACAAGGCATAGAGACAGGTGTTGTACTGATCGGTTCCGAAGTTACAGAGCTGGCTGACATTTTGGCTGGTCAAGGTGCATCTAAGGTTTATTTGGCTGACGATTCATCACTGGAAATTTATAATACTGAACAGTATACGGCTCTGGTGACAGATGCACTTCAGCAATCAGAATCAAATCAGGTTTGGTTATCTTCTTCAGAGCTCGGACGTGATCTTTGCCCACGCCTTGCTGCAAGGCACGGGGTAGGAGCATTGAGTGATGTCACACAATTGGAAGTTAATGGAGATCAAGTAACGGCCCAACGCCCTTGCATGTCTACAAAAATCATCCAAAAATGTCAGTTTAGCAAAGACGGTTTGCGTGTGATTACTATTCGAAGTGGATTTTTTAATGCAGAAGAAACAACTCCTGTTTCCGCAAACATCGTTTCGCTGTCAATTCCGGCAGGACATGCAAAATTGAAAGTAAAAGAAGTAAAAGTAGAAGTTAGTGACGAAGTAGAGCTCAATGAAGCAAGTATCATAGTTTCTGCTGGACGAGGTGTGGGCGGTGCAGAAGGTTGTGATTTCGTGAAACCTTTGGCGAATGATCTAGGAGCTGCCTTTGGCGCATCTCGCGCAGTCTGCGATGCAGGATGGTTACCCCACAAGCACCAGGTGGGACAGACAGGAACTATGGTTACTCCTGATTTTTATTTTGCTATGGGCATTTCTGGGGCAATTCAGCACTTGGCTGGTATGTCAGGGTCGAAAGTTATAGTTGCCGTTAACAAAGATCCGGATGCACCCATTTTCAAAGTCGCTGATTACGGGATTGTAGGTGACCTTTTCAAAGCTGTTCCTGTTTTTAGAGAAGAAGTTTCAAAGATAAAGGACTAGAGGAATTAAAACCTTTAACAAAAATAGAAAAATGAAGTCACATTATAGAGCTGTAGTTATCGGAGGAGGGGTAGTAGGGGCTAGTACTTTGTATCATTTGGCAAAAATGGGATGGAAAGATATAGTGCTTGTGGAAAAAATAGAATACACATCGGGTTCCACTTGGCATGCGGCAGGCTTGTTGCCGTTGTTCAACATGAGCTACAGTGTTGGTAAGATTCATAAATACAGCGTGGATTTGTACCAAAGCCTCGAAGCGGAAACGGGTCAACATGTAAGTTTTCACAAAACCGGAAATCTTCGCCTAGCTCGCAATCAAGAACGTATGGATGAGTACAAGCGCTATTGCGGAACTGCATCCACAATAGGTGTACCATTTGAAATGATTGGTCCCTCTGAAATAAAAAAATTGTGGCCGTTCGCCAAAGTTGATGACCTCGTTGGTGCACTTTTTCATCCAGATGACGGACACGTAGCCCCGGTAGATGTTACTATGGCTTTGCTAAAAGGGGCACGAACTAACGGTGCCGAGACATACTCGGAAGTAGAAGTCACTTCCATGGCGCAAAAACCAAATGATGAATGGGTTGTCAGCACAAACAAAGGTGACATTACCTGTGATGTTGTCATTTCATGTACCGGAAATTATGCTCGTCAGACCGGACGCATGGTTGGACTCGAATTGCCTGTTGTACCTGTTGAACATCAGTTTATAGTAACTGGAGCGATCCCAGAACTTGTAGAATACAATCGTGCAGGCAATCCTGAAATGGCGGTTTTGCGTGAAAGCGATTCATCGTATTATATGCGCCAGGAAGCGGACGGCTTGATTCTGGGTCCTTACGAAAAAGGTGCTCCTTGCTGGGCACTAGACGGAGTGCCGGAAGGTTTCGGACAAGAGCTTTTACCTCCAGATCTAGAGCGTCTTGAGCCACACATAATAGCCGCTGGGCAGCGTGTGCCATTATTTGAAACAGCTGGAATTAAGGACCACATCAATGGCCCGATTGCCTACACACCAGACGGTAATCCGATGGTAGGACCGGCCTGGGGGTTACGTAATTTTTGGCTTTCAGAAGGACACAGTTTCGGTATAACTGCTGCCGGAGGCTCAGGGAGACATATCGCTGAATGGATTATTGAAGGTTCTCCAAGTATAGACATGATGGGCGTTGATCCACGACGTTTCAGTGCAACCCAGTCGGCACGAGATTTCATAAAAGCTAAAAACGAAGAATGTTACGAACACGTTTTTGTGATTCATTATGATTTTGAGGAACGTACAGCAGCCCGTCCAGCAAAAACAAGCCCGATTTATGATCGGCAAAAAGCTCTCAATGCAGCATTCGGTCAACGATACGGTTGGGAGAGACCAAACTGGTTTGCTCCAAAAGGTACGGAACCTTTTAATAAATACAGTTTCCACACTCGTCGAACAAACTGGTTTGATACCGTAGGTGAAGAAGTGAGAGCTGCACGAGAAAGAGTCGGTTTACTTGATTTAACTTCCTTCACGAAACATGAAATTTCAGGTCCTGGAGCCGAAAATTATCTAAATAAGATGATTGCTAACCGCCTGCCCACTTCAGAAGGTGGTACAGTATTAGGCCATGCACTCACAGCTTCCGGAGGAGTTGAATCTGAGTTCACGATCACACGTGACGGTGAAAAATTTTTTGCGGTCAGTTCAGGTGCTGCTGAAAGACATGACCACGATGTTTTACTTCGTACACTGCCGCGAGACGGTAGCGTAAGTCTAAAAAATATTACACTCGAACATGGAACTTTAGTGGTATGCGGTCCACGCTCGCGTGATCTCCTGTCAAAAATTACGGATGCAGACCTAAGTAATGATGGATTCCCGTGGCTCACCTCCCAACGAATTACTGTTGCCGGAGTTTCTTTACTGGCTTTACGTGTCAACTTTGTAGGGGAACTTGGTTGGGAATTACACCATCCAATCAATCAACAAGTTCGTTTATTTGATTCAATTGTTGAGGCCGGAGATGAGTTTGGTTTGCGGCATTTTGGAATGTACGCAATGGAATCAATGCGACTTGAGAAATCATACCGCATGTGGGGTTCTGATTTGACTCGGGAATATTCTATCCTGGAAGCCGGACTTAGCCGATTTGTGCGCCTCAAAAAAGATGAATTTATTGGTAAAGAAGCTCTGCTTTTACAAAAAGAAACAGGAGTTCCTCAGGAATTTGTCACCCTGGAAATTGAAGTCACAGATGCGGATGCACTTGGCAGCGAACCTATTTTCCGGAATGGAGAAATGGTAGGCCGCGCTACCTCCGGATGTTATGGACACAGTGTAGGAAAGAGCTTAGCACTAGCCTATGTCAAGAGTGGAAGCGGAGATCTTGGAACCGAGTTAGAAATTGAGATACTTGGTGAACGCTGTTCTACTCGTGTGATCCCGGAATCTCCATGTGATCCAGAAAATTTAAAATTACGGGCATAACATTACATAGGGCTGGGAACCATACTCCACCTTCTTGGTAATCTTTATAAAACTCAACTAACCTTAGATTGAACGGATACATGATCTAAACCCTTTTCAGAAAAACTTATCAAAAACAATCCTTCCTTACTTCTCAAAAGTTGCGGTTAGCCCTAAAAGAAAAAATATGCCTTTCGAAACCTGGTTAACATATACATTCATTACTACAACATTTTTGCTGATTCCTGGACCAACCCTGCTTTTGGTGATCAGTTATTCTCTTTCAAGAGGAAGATCCGCTGTTATGGCTTTAGTTGTGGGGGTGGGACTTGGAGACCTGACCGCTATGATCCTTTCTTTTTTAGGAGTAGGTTTATTGTTGGAATCAGTGGCAGCAGCGTTTTATTTTCTCAAATGGCTTGGTGCAGCTTATCTATTTTGGTTGGGAATTAAAATGTGGCTGAGTTGTACAGACGAAATTGAAATTTCTGAAAAAGATAAACAACGGGATTTCCGTGAAATATTTAGAAACGCTTATGTAACTACAGCACTGAATCCAAAAAGCATTGTCTTTTTTCTGGCTTTTATGCCCCAGTTTATAGAAGAAGAAAAACCTTTTGCACCTCAAGCATTCATGCTTGGTACAATATTTTTTTTGCTGGCAATTATGATCGTGATCTCCTATGCCCTGCTTGCTAGTTATGTGGGAACACAATTAAGGTTGCCTTCTATTCAGCAGTGGACTAAGCAGATTGGGGGTGGGTTATTGATTGGAGCCGGAGGAATGACCATAGTCAGTTCATGAAAGTCACAACAAGACAAAAAAAATCTGCTCCACAAAAAAACTCTCATCTTTTTTCACTTTTTTGAACCGATAAAATCACCCCTCTCTTCTTCCATAGAGAACAAAAATCACTACTTTGTAAAGATAAATTTCCCAGACTGTCCTAATAATTGAGATTGAATGACAGCATCAAGCCTGAAGATAGAAAAGCTTCTTGATTATATATTTATTCAATCCGAATAAATATTCTTTCTTTGTTAATATGACGACTTGATAGCAAGTTTAAAACTCTTAGCTCTAATGTTCATTGAGAAAATCTATATCACAAAGAAATTGTTGCAAATGAAAAATATTTTCAACTAAGACGAAGGTTTTCGAGAGAGGAAATGAACCTTAAAAGAAAAATTATGATAGCTTCAATACGTAAATATAGTTAGGATTTATTACAGCGGCTCACAATAGCCAACCACGGTTGCTCTTCTCTAGGTTTTCCCTTAGGACGATAATAATGCTCTATGATATTGAAACCTGAACGTTCGAGAAATATTTTACTTGATTCAAATTCCATATAATGTCCATAACGCTTACCCTGCCAACCCTCTGCGTTTCCTCTTGGATTAGAAGTAAATAAAATTCCGTCGTCTTTTAAAGCAGAATGCAATTGCCCCAAAACTCTAGACAGTTCCTGACTTGGTACATGAAACAACGAAGCATTTGCAAAAATACCATCGTAACTTTTCCCTTCAAGTTCAAGTGTTAAAAATTGTTGATTTAGAGTCAGGCAGTCACTTTGCTCTTGGGCCATTTTACAAAATTCTTTACAGCCATCCAAACCAGTTGGATTGTGTCCTAAAGATTTGAATACAACCAGATCACGTCCCGGACCACAACCAAAATCAAGAATATCAAGAGATTTTTCCTGGGGAAGAGCGTCTAGAAATGCTTCTATATTTTGACTGACATCATGATCCTTAGTACCAGCACGAAATGATTCAGCATTTTCCTCATAATGATTAATTGTGAAACTTTCTATTTCTTCCAGATTTAAATCTGAACAATTCCTAGGCATAGATATTAAATCAATATTTAGTCTCAAAGTTCTTGATCAGCTTTTGCTGCAAAAATAAAATCACTTTCTGTCAATCCATCAATTTTATGTGTCCAGATAGTCAATCTCACCTTACCCCACGCTAAATAAATGTCTGGATGATGATTTTGATTTTCAGCAAGTTCACCAACTTTAATTGTAAAATCTAAAGCTTTTTTAAAGTTGTCAAACAAAAATTCTTTTTCTAAGTGGTGTTTGTTAATTATTTCCCAGTCGTTTCCTAATTTTTTCTGAAACGAAGCCAATTCATCACCCTGCAAAGGAGGGACTCCACCTCTACAAGGGATACAAGTTCCTTCTGCTAATTCTTTCATTTTCACCTCCATGTTTCACGTTATGATTTTTCTTTCAAGGTCAATCACAATTAAAATGTAGGTCTGTAGCAATTATGATTCTGTCGAAAGTAGTAATTTTTTTAAAATACTGTTTGCAAAATACTTTTTATGGTTGTTTCTTCTATGCCACAGGGTTTCCTACAAAGGTGTTTCGCAGGAACTTGCGTAAGAGGTCAAGTGGAATTATTGTGACGGCAAAGACTAAGACATAACCCCATTCTTCAAAAGTCAAACCGATAGTACGCAAAACTTCACCACCTATATAAGTAAAGGTTCCTTGCAGGAAGAAAATTAAGACAACCACCATTATGAAACTTCTGTTTTCCGTAATGTGCTCAAATAAATTTAGTCCTTCTGTACGGGCATTAAACTTATTAAAATTATTAATAAACACAAAGAAGCCGAAGAATGCTGTCAATAATACAAGGTTTACCTCTGGGTCAGAACAACGAATCTCGTCACAGACAAATAATTCGGAAACAAAATCGGAGGTAAGAAAAAACAAACTGAGGAATGCCATGTAAATTCCGTCGATCAATATTGCAGACCACATATCACCAGTGATGAGTGAGTCGCCTTTTGGGATCGGTTCTTCGTACATATAGCGCTGTAGTGCCGGTTCTCCCGAAAAAGCAAACGCTGCCAGTGTGTCCATGACAATATTGACCCATAAAAGTTGAGTCATAGTCAACGGTAAATTGGTACCAAAAAACGGTCCTAGGAACGCTACCAAAATAGCCGCAACATTGACAGTCAACTGGAAGATTAAAAATTTTCTAATTGACTTTAAGAGTGTCCGACCATATCGCACCGCATTTGTCAGCGAGATAAAATTATTGTCTAGAATGACAATGTCACTAGATTCCTTTGTCATATCTGTACCATTTCCCATCGAGAAACCAACATCCGCGTTTTTTACTGCAGGAGCGTCATTTACTCCATCTCCGGTCATGCCAACCACCCAATCCAATGATTTAGCCAGTTTTACCAAACGGCTTTTATCAGTAGGGAGTGCACGTGCAACAACCCGTAATTCTGGAAGAACTTTTTTTATTTCATCGTCCGACATTTTACCAAGTTCGCTGGAAGTCAATACGAGCACATTCTCTTTTTCAAGTATGCCGACTTCTTTAGCAATCGCTTGTGCAGTATCTATAGCATCACCTGTTATCATCACTACCTGAATTCCCGCCTTAATTGCGGTTTTTACTGCTGGCTTAGACTCATCTCTCATTTCATCACGCAATCCAAAAACTCCGACCAGAGTCATTTGTTCGGGAAGCTCATTTACCTGCCCCAAATCCTGTTCTGAAACAGCCAGACCTATGAGACGCATCGCGCGTTCAGAAAGACCCTCCATTTCAGCTAAGATTTCCCCCGATTCAAACTTTACTTTGTTCCCGTTCACATCCAAATAATGTGTGCAACCGGCAAGAACTATTTCAGCAGCACCTTTTACGAGGGTCAAATTTTGAGAACCTTCAACCTGGCTCGCAGAAAATTTATTGGCACTGTTAAAAGGTATATTTATCTTTAATTTTACATCATCCTGCTTGGCTACATCTGCTCCAAGGAAACGCAATAAAGCATATCCTGTCGGATTAGCTCCAACAATTTTTGGATTTTCCGGATCTCCGGCATCAATCGAAGCCGGGGTGTTGTTTCGTATGGCAAAAGACACAGTATCACGCAAAATTTCGGGAATTCCTTTGAAAGAAGTGAAATGCTCACCGTTGCCTCCAATAAATTCTGAAACGGTTAATTTACCTTGAGTCAGAGTGCCAGTTTTGTCGGTAAAAAGAACTGTTAAACTTCCCGAAGTTTCGATTCCGAGCAGTTTGCGAACAAGAACTTTTGCGTTTAGAAGTTTGCGCATATTCATTGAGAGAACGACCGCAATCATCATGGGCAGTCCTTCAGGGACAGCTACTACAATGATGATTATGGCTAAAATAATCGCTGTCACCACGTGATAAATTATTTCTCCTGTAGGATTGTTGAAATATATTTCCCAACCACCTGCTTCAAGAAAAATATGATTAAACATGAATGAAAGCGCAATCAGGATAGCACCAATGTATCCAAATCGACTGATTTGCTGACCGAGATACGCCAATTTTTCCTGTAGAGGAGAGGGACGCGTTTCAGCCGAAGTTAACTCTTTAAGTGTTTCACCATACTTGGTTTTGTCTCCTACCTTCAAAACCTTCATAACTGCTTCTCCATCTTCTACATGCGCAGCTCGTGACATTTCGGATTTTTCTTCTTCAGCAGCGTTTTTTTCATCTTTAGAAGCAATTTTCTTTACAGTTCTAGATTCACCCGTAAGTGCTGATTCATTCAGCACGAGCTCTCCCGCAAGCAAAAAACCATCTGCGGGCACAGTATCTCCTGGCTGTAAAAGTACCAAGTCATTAACAACTAAATCATCGATAAATATTTCTGTGAGAGTTTTGTTTCGATAAACTTTTACTTTGACTATTGATGCTTCCTCAAGTAAACGTTGAAATTCATTCTCGTTGCTGTATTCAGACCAGGTTGCAATCAGTGTTGCAGCTACCACAGCAATCGCGATTCCAAGACCTTCATACCAAGGAGCAAATCCCAAGGCTGCCAAAGAAACTGTCACCACTAGCGCAACCAATAAAATGACTATGATCGGATCTTTTAAGTTGGCACGCAACTTTGCAAAAAAACCTTCCGCTTCCTGGTTTGTCAATTCATTCGCGCCGTTAGTTTGACGTGATTCAGAAACTTCCTGATCGCTAAGACCGGGATAACTAAATTTCATTTATTGACTCTCTTGTAAAAGATTGGGATGATTAAATGCTGCTTGTTAAATGCTTTTTTAGAAAATAGTAACTCCGTGTGATGATGATACTTCAAAAATATCTTTAAATTCCGATCTTTGCAGGAGTGGAATTTATTAGTGGAAGCGACACAAACATCATATGAGTTTCTCTTTTAAGTCTGACATATCTTCTTGATAAATGCAAAAATCGTTTTTCGTATAGGGCATTTCAGAATCAATAAGATTTAATATAGTTGAGATGCTACTTGTAACCAAAATATTAGTAATTCAAGTTGATCGTTACATTAAACACTAGCTGTTAAAAAGGAAATCTGACTTTGAAGGTGAAAATTCTGAAATTTATCGATAGACGCCACTAGTTGAACCAAAAATTAACTCTGTTAATACCAGTTAAAAAAACCGTGACGTAATTTCAAAAGTTTTGTTAGCAAAGTCGGGTGAGAGGAATCAAAACAGCATATAAGTTCAAAATACCCATCAAATCAGCGCAGGGAAGGGTTTTTTGAGATACTCCTTAAAATCAAATTTAGGCAAACATGAAATATTTACATACTATGATACGTGTTCAAAACCTTGAACGTGCACTTGATTTTTTTATCAATAAACTTGGAATGACGGAGGTTAGACGCAAGGAAGTTCCGGAAGGTGAATTCACGCTGATCTTTCTGGCTGCAACTGAAGATGAACCCCCGTTGGAATTGACTTATAACTGGAAACAGAATGAGCCTTACAGCAACGGTGAAAATTTTGGACATATTGCATATGGAGTTGAGAATATTTATAAATTTTGTGAGAAGTTACAAAATAATGGGGTCACTATTTTACGTCCCCCTAAGGATGGTAAAATGGCCTTTGTTCGAAGTCCTGACCAAATATCAGTAGAGCTACTTCAGATAGGAGAACCTCTGCCAATCCAAGAGCCTTGGGCTTCAATGAAAAATCAGGGTACGTGGTAAAGAATGAAGGAAAAGATTGAAAAAATCATCAAAGATAAATTAATTAATCCGGTTCTTCATTCAAATGCTCCAGTTCCAGAAGTCAGCTTGGGAGTCGCGGTTGGTTTATTTTTGGGGTTGACACCAACCGTTGGTGTACAGATGTACCTAGCAGCCCTAGTTTGGAGTATTTACCGTTATATTTTCAGAAGGCATTTTAGTTTGCCGGTTAGTGTGGCAATGGTCTGGATTTCAAATCCTCTCACGATGGTGCCACTTTATTACTTGTTTTTAATAACTGGTTATTGGCTGCTTGAAACACAAAACGGACTTTCTTATGATCTTTTTAGAGACAATCTCAGCCACATTTCTTCAACAGAAGGAACATGGGAGATGATTGTTGTCGGGACACGTTTCTTACTAATCGAACTTGGTTGGCCTATGATAATCGGTAGTTTAGTTTATGCAGTACCAGGTTTCATTATCAGCTATTTTACGACTGGACAAATTGTGACCTCGCACCGTAAAAGCAAAGCCATTCTGGCAGGGATGAGTTACGAAGACTGGAGAACACAAAATGAGACACAACACTAAGCAAAAAATGTCGCCGACTGCTCTCAGTTTAAATAAAATCGCAATTTCGCAAGAAATTGTAAATTCCGGTGATTATAATTCAGCGGAAACAATTTTAGTAAAAGAGGGACTTCCGACGAAAATTCTCATGGAGCACTTTTACCGACTTGGAAACTGTTTCTACTCTAAAAAACAGAATCAAGCCGCAGAAATGGCTTGGAAAAAATCTGCTCTGCTTGCAGATCAAACACAGGAAGCCCCCCCTCTTGGAGTGAATTTCGCAACTGATTCTCTTAAATCCTGCTGGCAGACCATCAGCTTAGTTATACTTGTTATAATTTCTTTATATGTCTTAGTCTTTTCATTATTTGATCGTGAGCCGGAACTTTTCCGATTATCTACCGATAGTTTGTCTACCGGAGAATATTCTTTTTGGGATGAATGGTGGGACACCGGTAGGCCGATTGCGCGATCGATGAGTCGACGTTTAGAACCAAGAGATTTATGGACTATGCTGCAAAAAAATTTGCAAAATATTCTAGGCAATAAAAGTAAAAAACCAAGTGCAGAAGTCCATGATAAATTAAAACGCTGGCTGGAAATTTATGGAAGTCCAGTCTTTGGAAAAGGATCAACTGATTACTATGCATTGACCGCCCGAGGTTTGTTTGAAGCACGAGAATTTGAATCGGCACTTTCAACCTTGAACGATGGCCTCCACTATGCCCAAACCCCAGAACAAATGCGGAATATTCATCAAGATCTAGGCACAGTATACTATTACAAGGGTTACAAGCTTCAACTTAACGGTTTGGCACGATATGATCTTAAAGATGTTCGAAACTCAGTAGAATCATACAAAAAAGCATTGCTTTATGGAGAAGATCCTTATTTATATGGAAATTTAGGTTGGGGATATTACCTGCTAGGTAATTACTCTTCCTCGATAAAAAACAGCCATCGAGCTTTAGCTCTAAAACCTGAGCTAAACTATGCGCGCATGAATTTGGGAATCGCTCACCTGAGAAAAGGTGATTATGAATTGGCCTTTGCCACATACTCATCTCTGCTGAGAAACAATCCTCAACTTGATGAATATGAAGGTGGTATCCGTGATTTGCAGGAGTTACAAATAGAATTTCCTGATGTTTATCCATTTACAAATTTTGTGATGGGTCAATTATACTGGCAACAGGGACGTTTCAAGGATGCCAATGCTTCATTGAAAAAATTCCTCAAACAGAATTTCCCACAAATATTGTGGAAAGAAAGAGCCCGTTCACTCTTAAAAAAGATGGAGATTGAATAACTGTTTAAACATAAAATAACTTATCCTCTCGAAAGAAGCATCTCGAAGAGCCAGAACCCGGTGTGAGACCGTCAATTCTTCCATTCAAACATAATTTAAGCCCTAAACTTTCATCAATCACATTTTAACAAAAAAAGGTTGGCATGAGGCCCTAATAAGTTTACCATTCTCACAAAAGTGTTATTCCGGAAGGTTATTAATACCATGGTTTCCAAACTCATTTTGATGACAATGATTTTGGGGCAAAAACAATAATATGAAAAATGAAAAAATATGCATGATAATGTCGTAGCGTCGCCCCAATTATCGGGACAAGGAAAACAAAAAATTGAATGGGTAAAAAGGAATATGCCGATACTGCAACAAATTGAGGTTGATTTTCGAGAACAGCAATATTTCCAAGGAACACGCGTATTGGTCTGCATTCATCTCGAAGCCAAAACTGCATATCTGGCTCAGCTTCTTGCTGCAGGTGGAGCAGAAGTCGCCGTTACAGGAAGCAACTCACATTCAACCAAAGACGATGTGGTGGCCGCGTTAGTGGACGAAGGACTTCATGTTTTTGCTCGCTATGGAGCGACTCCAGAAGAGATGCATCAATTCATGAACTATGCACTAGATTTGCGACCGAATATGGTGGTTGACGACGGGGGAGATTTGGTCGAACTACTTCATAATGAGCGTCAACAATTACTTCCTGAAGTCTGGGGTGCTTGCGAAGAAACAACTACTGGAGTTCTTCGTGCCAAAGCCAGAGCAAAAGCAGGGCTTCTTGAGTTTCCTGTTATCTCAGTAAATGACGCCCGCTGTAAATATCTGTTCGACAATTTTCACGGCACAGGTCAATCGGTTTTGGACGGAGTAATAAGAACAACAAATTTAGTGATCAGCGGTAAAACTGTGGTAATCATAGGTTTTGGCTGGTGTGGAAAAGGGTGTGCTGAGCGTGCCAAAGGTTTAGGCGCGAATGTGATCGTTTGTGAAGTGGATCCTATTAAAGCCGCCGATGCACTTATGCATGGATTGCGTGTCATGCCTTTGAATGAAGCTGTTTTACAAGCTGACATCATACTGACAGTCACAGGTGGTAAACATGTCATCCGTCGCGAACATTTCGAAAGAATGAAGGATGGAGTGATCTTGGCCAATGCCGGGCATTTCAAACTCGAGTTTGATTTAGAAGCCCTACAAGATTTTGCACTGGAACAAAAAGAAATGCGTGAAAATATCAGAGGATTCCTTATGCCTAATGGACGTTGGCTTAATTTACTGGGTGGCGGAGACTTAGTAAACATCGCTTGTGCTGATGGTCATCCCGCTGAAATCATGGACACCAGTTTTGCGCTACAGGCCCTATCCGTAAAATACGTTGCGCAAAATCATACTGTGCTGGACAAAAGCGTTCATCGTGTCCCGGAAGAAATTGACAAAGAAGTTGCACGCCTCAAACTTAAAGGTTCTGGGGTTTTCATTGATGAGTTACTTCCTGAGCAAAAAGCGTATCTGGAAAACTGGGAGGACTAATGAATATTTTGATAAAAAACGCGCTCACACTAACTGTAAATCAAAACAACGACATCCTGGAAAACTCCGATATTGCAGTTGAAGATGGATATATTCAAGCACTCGGCAAGGCACCTGATACTTTTCAGCCTGACAAAGTTATTGATGCAACGAATCAAATTGCTCTGCCCGGTCTGGTTAATACCCACACTCATATTCCAATGTCACTTTTCCGAAATTATGCCGATGATCTGCCGTTCTGGCCGTGGCTGATGGAAAAAATTAAACCCGCGGAAGATCATCTCAGTGCTGAACATGTTTATTGGGGCGCAAAACTTGGTATTTTAGAGCTAATCCAATCAGGTGTAACCTGTTTCTCTGATATGTATTTTTACATGGAAGATGTTGCAAAGGTTGTAAGAGAATCCGGAATCCGTGCTTGTTTGAGCGGAGTTCTGCTCGAAGTCGGTAATTTGGGAGAGACTTTCTTGAAAGCTGCTATTGACTTTCACGACTCATGGGACGGCAAAGCAGAAGGAAGAATTAAGGTGTTTTTTGGTCCGCATTCAATGTACTTGTGTGGTCCAGAATATTTACAAGAAACTACTGAAGAAGCACTGAAACGAAAGACCCGTATCCACATTCACCTTTCAGAAAGCAGGCAAGAAGTTGCAGACTGTATAGAAAAGTATGGAATATCTCCAGTTCAGCATCTGGCTGATTTAGGAATGTTTGAATGCCGAACATTGGCAGCGCACTGCGTTCATGTCTCGTTAGAAGATATGGAACTTTTAGAAAAGCACAAAGTTAGTGTAATCAATAACCCTACAAGCAATATGAAATTAGCCAATGGTTTTGCTCCTATTGACTCTATGTTAAAAAAAGGTATCAATGTAGCACTTGGCACTGACGGTTCCGCCAGCAACAACAACGTTAATCTTTTTGAAGAAATGCACCTTGCAGCACTCGTCAATAAAGCTGTCAACGATGACGCAGAATCGCTTTCTGCAAAGCAGGTTTTAAGGATGGCTACGATTAATGGCGCAAAAGCACTAGGTCTTGAAAAAGAGATTGGCTCCCTCGAATTAGGTAAGCGCGCAGACTTGATTTTGCTGGATGCAAACAAACCGCACTATTTTCCGCGCCATAACCCTGTTTCTTCAATTGTATATTCAGCTCAAGCTGCTGATGTGAGAACAATGATGGTCAACGGGGAGGTATTGATGGAAAATTACGTAGTCAAAACAATTGACTTGGGAGAAACTATGCGAGAAGGGGAACGTATGGCTTTTGATTTGGTAAACAAAACAAAAGAGAGTTGATTGATTAAAGTAATATTTTTTATATATCAGACTTCAGGTCAAGATTTCTACCAAACTAAAGTAATTCTTTTGAACATGATTTTTTGCTTGAGCCCATGCTATCACCAAACGTCTGAGTACTTTTGTTTTCAGAAATTCCTCACAAACAATTTAAATATCCCAATATTATTAATCTAGTTGCACTATTTCTGCACAAATCTGATTCATTCACCTTCAAAAGTCACGAGACTAAAAATAGGTTTTTCCAAGTGTTTTCTACCTTTTAGGTCAACTAATTCTATTAAATATGCATACCCAACAATAATTCCTCCCACTTGCTCGATCAACCTTGAACTAACCCCCATTGTACCTCCTGTTGCCAACAAATCGTCCACCATTAAGACTCTGCTGCCTACTGGGATTGCATCCTGGTGCACTTCCAATCGGTCAGATCCGTATTCTAACACGTAATCAAGTCCGTGAGTGGGACCAGGTAGTTTCCCCTCTTTACGGATAGGTATAAAACCCTTCCCCAAGCGTAATGCCAATGGTGCTCCTATGATAAATCCACGAGCTTCTATGCCTACCACCAAATCAATTTGCTCGTCTTGGTAATGGTTTACGAAACGCTCAATTACATCGTTAAAAGCATCTGGATCGGCAAGCAGGGTTGTAATGTCCCGAAATTGAATGCCAGGGATAGGAAAGTTAGGGATAGTACGAATTTTAAGTTTTAGGTCATCCATTCAGTTTTTATGTTTCAAAATAATAGATAGTATAGAATGATTTTAACAAGATCTTAGTAACATAACCCAAAACGCCTCAAAAAGAGACCCACTAAAGTAAAAAATTTATTTTGCCATAAATACTTTATTTAAAAAAAGAATAATAAATTCCCAAGATACCTAATTTGCTATTTGAGAATTTCGAATTGGTAATTTAATCTTATACAAAATTATTTCCATTTGTTATTAAGTCATTACCACTGGTTCAAAAGTTTTGACCAATTCATCCATTGCTTTCATTTGCTTCAAAAATGGTCGGAGTTGATCTAGCCTAAGTGCGCAAGGCCCGTCACAAAGTGCTTTTTCAGGTTCAGGATGTGCTTCTAAAAAAAGACCTGCAATTTTTTGTGACAAGCCGGCAAGTGCAAGTTCACGCACAGATTCCCCCCGACCCGCAGCAGCATCTCCCAAACCTCCCGGTAATTGGAGTGAGTGTGTGACGTCAAAAAGTACAGGATAAGAAAATTCTTTCATCGCAGATAAAGCTAACATATCAACCACTAAATTATTGTAACCAAAGCTTGTACCACGTTCACAAAGTATAAGCCGACTATTACCAGAATTTTCACATTTTTTTATAATATTTCCCATTTCATGCGGTGCCAAAAACTGTGCTTTTTTGATATTAATCACAGATTTCGTTTTTGCAAGAGCAACGACTAAATCCGTTTGACGGGATAGGAATGCAGGAAGTTGAAGGATGTCCGCTATTTCCGCGGCGGGTAAAGCCTGATTCGCTTCATGAATATCAGTCAGGATGGGGAAATTAAATTCTGATTTTATTTTTTCCAATATCCGCAAACCTTTTTCCAGTCCCGGCCCCCGGAAGGAATCAATTGAAGAGCGGTTTGCCTTGTCAAAAGAAGCTTTGAAAATATATGGAATCCCGAGCTCCTCGGTAATTGAGAAGAAAGTCTCCGCGACTTTCAGGGCCATGATTTCGGATTCAATAACATTTATTCCACCGACAAGCACAAAAGGTTCTTTGTTACACAGTTTCAATTCACCGACAGATATTGTTTTTTGTGTTGTCATTTAATGACTTAAGTTTCAATTGAGTGTGCGGCTATGCTAAGGTTACGCATTTTTTGAATTGCCAGCTCACGTCCCAAAATCCCCAATCCACAATCAGGCCCTGCAATTAACCTCTTTGCTTCAATGTATTCCAGTGCATCCAGCAAACGATTGCGGATTTCTTCAACCGCTTCCACACTACTTTTAGCTATAGCAACAACGCCAAAAATTATAGTGGTAGTTTTGAAATGTTCGAGCAAGCTTAAATCATTGTAACGATGTGCATCTTCCAGAGATATAGACATCACCGATGATTCTTCCATCGCATCAGCAATTTGTAAATAAGATCCTAGAGGAGCCTTTGGGTAATCAACCGCGTCTATCTTATCAGGATATCCGCAACACATATGAGCAGTTCTGTTAACTCCTTCCGGACAGTTCTGAAAAGCACGTTCCAAATTTTCAATACCAAATTCAAGCGCGCGTTCCGGATAACGGGCAAAGAGAGGCTCGTCTATTTGAATATGACTACAACCAGCCTTAGCTAAGCTGAGGACCTCCTGATTGAGTGCTTCAGCAATTGCCTTTCCAAAATCTTTTTGATTACCGTAATATTCATCAACAACAGTATCCGCGACTGTTAATGGCCCTGGCATTGTAATTTTAACCGGTTTGTCAGTGACCTCCTGTGCGCGCCTCCAATCATCAGCTAAAAACAAATCCCGCAGCTTGACTGGTCCAGATACGGTCGGTAAAAAAGATGAATAATTTCCTGTACGCAAAGTTTTTTCGGTAAGTTTATTAAAATCCACTCCCTCTAGGTGGCGACAGTGATAGTGAATATAATTTTCACGAGCAATTTCACCATCAGTTGGAATATCAATTCCAGCATTTACTTGATCATTGACAGCTTCGTGAGTTCCACGCCTGATGATCGACTCCGCTTCTTCCCCCATTGCTTCCCTTGCCGCGTACCAACCACGTGTTGGTTCAGCCGTGTCAAGATTGTCGAACCAATCAGGCAATTTTACATATTCCGGCTTAGGATAAGCACCTATGGTAGTAGTTAATAGTCCCATTCGAATTTCTTTGTATTTTGAGTAAAGTGCTTAGTCACGCACGTAAGATCTTAAGTTGTAAAACAATTTTCAAAAACAACCTGTTTTGTTTGAGGCACAGTAATTATAATATTTTCATAATATTGTTCAAATTATTTTTTTAAGAGTTAAGTCCTATTTAATAATCCTTTTTCATTTTTTTAGGGTAATCTGATAGTATGTTTGAAATTCTTCAAAACACTGGCTACTGAAAGAAATATCATGTCCAATAATTTTGAAACAGGTCTCACTAAAAATTCGGCTAATTATACTCCGCTTTCTCCTATTACTTTTTTGACCCGAACAGCTTTTGTCCATCCTCAGCGAACTTCAGTAATTCATGGAAAACGTCGCTGGACATGGGCCGAAACATTTGAACGCTGTTGCAAGCTGGCTTCTGCTTTATCTAAAAGAGGTGTTGGCAAGGGCGATACGGTATCTATTCTGGCACTTAATATTCCTGCTATTTTTGAAGCTCATTTTGGAGTTCTGATGACAGGTGCGGTTTTAAACACCATTAATGTAAGACTAGAATCTGAAACGCTGGCCAATATTTTTGAACATGCGGAAACCAAAGTTTTGTTGACCGATCGTGAATTTTCACCATTGATCAAAAAAACTTTAGCTAAAGTTAAAAGAAATATTCTGGTGATTGACATTGATGATCCAGAAACGGAGTCAGGAGAATATATAGGGGAGTTAGAGTATGAAGATTTTTTGACAGAAGGTAATCCGGATTTTGAAGCATTTTTGCCTGAAGATGATTGGCAGGCGGTTTCACTGAATTACACTTCAGGAACAACCGGAATACCAAAAGGAGTGGTTTATCACAGCCGTGGTGCATATCTGCTGTCAACCGGGAATGTTTTAGCCTGGGAAATGCCACACCGGCCAATTTATCTTTGGACTCTTCCAATGTTTCACTGTAACGGATGGTGTTTCCCTTGGACAATCACGATGCTTGCCGGAACTCATGTTTGCCTGCGTAAGGTAACAGCGAAAAATATTTACGACTCAATTGCTGAGCACCATGTGACGCATCTTTGTGGAGCACCGATTGTGATGAATATGATAGGCTCGGCTCCTAAGGAAGAACAGCGTGATCTGCCGCATAGGGTTGAAATGATGACAGCCGCCGCACCACCACCGCCAACAGTAATTGCACGAATGGAAGAAGCTGGATTTAATGTGACTCATGTTTACGGATTGACTGAAGTTTATGGTCCTTCTGTGGTTTGCGAGTGGCAGGAGGATTGGGCGGGGAAGGACAAACTAACGCAGGCACAATTAAAAGGTCGACAGGGGGTACGCTATCACGTACTAGAGGGACTGACAGTCGCGGATCCTGATACCATAGAACCTGTCCCTGCAGATGGTGAAACAATTGGTGAAGTTCTGATGAAGGGCAATATTGTGATGAAAGGCTACTTCAAAAATCCTGAAGAAACAGAGAAAGCATTTGCCGGCGGCTGGTTTCATTCTGGTGATCTCGGAGTGCTTCATCCAGATGGTTACGTTGAACTAAAAGACCGCAGCAAAGACATCATTATTTCCGGTGGAGAAAATATCAGCAGTGTCGAAATTGAAAACGTACTTTACCAGCATAAAGATATTGCGGAGGCTGCTGTAGTGGCACGACCTGATAATAAATGGGGTGAAACTCCCTGCGCTTTTGTGGTGCTGAAATCTGCTGCTTCAATCAATGAAAAAGATGTGATTGATTTTTGCAGGACAAAACTTTCAGGATTTAAAATACCAAAAACCATAGTTTTTAGTGAACTACCTAAAACTTCCACCGGAAAAATCCGTAAATCTGCCTTGCGAGAACAAGCCAAAAAATTGTAAACTTGTATATTAAACTCATAAAAAATTTTTTAATAAATCATAAAGTACTGCTATATTAAGAATGTTTGAGATCATAATTTTAATTTAAAAAAAATATAATAAGTATGATCGCCAATCAATTCATTGAAGAACTATCACTTAAAGGCCGGCGTATATTGACACGTGTAGATTTTAATGTCCCACTGAATGAAAAGCTTAAAATTACGGATAACGGACGAATCACTTGTGCTTTGCCAACAATTCGCCATATCGTTGAGGAAGGAGGAAAAGCAGTCCTGATGTCCCATTTAGGTCGTCCGGGAGGTATGAGGGTTGCCAGTATGAGCTTAAAACCTGTCGCTGAAGAATTGACCCGTCTTATCGGACAAAATGTAATTTTCGCTCCCGATTGCTTTGGTGAGGACGTGGAAAAGCTGGTCAACAGCATGCAAAACGGTGAGGTGGTTTTGCTAGAAAATTTACGTTTCCATAAAGAAGAAACTGAGAATGAAACTGAATTTTGCAAAGAATTGGGTAAACTTGGAGATGTGTATGTCAATGATGCATTCGGAACCACGCATCGAGCTCATGCATCAACTGCAGGAGTTACGGAATTTTTTGCGGAACGAGCTGTTGGATATTTGATACGAAAGGAACTCCAGTTTTTAGGAAGCGCAATTTCAAAACCAATAAAACCTTTTGCCACAATTCTGGGCGGCGCAAAAGTTTCGGATAAGATTAAGGTTATTGAAAGACTTCTGGACAAAGTTCAAATTTTAATCATCGGCGGAGGTATGGCCTGCACCTTTTTGAAAGCCCAGGGATTCAAAATCGGTTCTTCTCTAATGGAAGATAATTCGCTGGATTATGCGAATGAATTGATAAACAAGGCTAATGAAAAAGGAGTTGAACTCCTGTTGCCGATTGATGCTGTGATTGCTGACAGATTTGAAAACAATGCGGAAAGTCATGCGGTAACCTTAGAAGAAGGTACTCCGGAAGGCTGGATGATTATGGACATTGGCCCGCAAAGTACTGAAATTTTTTGTGAGGCGATACACCGTTCTCGAACTATACTCTGGAATGGCCCAATGGGTGTTTTTGAGATGGAAGCCTTTGCAAATGGTACATTCAAGATCGCTCAAAGTCTTGCAGAAGCAAGTGACAAAGGTGCTGTCACAATTGTCGGAGGTGGTGATTCATCATCAGCAATTAAACAATCCGGACTGAGTGAAAGAATTACACATGTTTCGACCGGAGGTGGAGCCTCGCTTGAATTTTTGGAAGGTAAAGAACTTCCCGGAGTGAGTGCAATTCAGCAATCCATATAATTCAACAGCCTTAATTATATCAGTAGAAAATTCAACGATTTTATGAAAACTGTTCCTGAAGCAGAAAGATATTCAACTGAAGATTCTGAAACAAATTCGGAAGAACTTTCAGAGCAAAAAAGTACAAATGTATCTTTCAGTTTTTTTCTTTATAGGTTGATTGCCTATGCAGATGCCCGCCGTTCAATTGCCTCATTTATTGTTGTTCTTTCTGTTGTTGTCCTCGTTGACATCATTTTTAATAAATACCTGTTTGTACCTTATATAGAGCTTGTAGAATCCTTGTCCAATGCGAGCCTGGGAGGGTTCGCTGAACTTGATATAGGGTTTGCACCAGAAGTCTGGCAGGCACTGCTTGGCATGATTCTGGGCACACTTATTCTAGTGATTTCGATTGCATCACAAAGTATCCCAAAGCTGATCGATCTCTATATGAAGGATGTCCCGAGTTTGCTTTACATCTGGTTATTAATTATATCCGGTGGGCACGCACTGATAATAAAAATTTATGGTGAAATTGGGATTGTCCGCGAATCAAGCAGGATATTCAACACTCATTTCCTGCTAACGATTTGTGCAATAATCGCCTTCCCATATGTTTTCTACATCCTGCGCTATACCAAACCTACAAATATTATTAACCGTATTTATAACAATAATATGGATCAGATCACCGCCCTCACATCAAAGAGGAACCGTGCTTTGTCCCATATCCCAGATGTCGTTGAATATCAGCAGTACTCAATTTTTGAGGCGCTCAATCAACTTGATGATATCCTTGAATTTGTCTCTTTCAAGGAATTAAAGGCAGACATTGTTCATGATATGTGTTTGACCTTACAAAATTATATACGACTCAAACCTGATATTGCTCCAGCTTTCTTCAAAGTTTCTCCAAAAATTCGTACTGATATTTCATTCAAAACTATGGTTGGGCAATTTGGAGAGATGGAACGTAACCAAAGTTTTTATGAGCAGAAATGCTTCCGTCTTATGGGTAATGTTTATATTCGCTTACTCGAACATGGTGAATTTGATTTATCTTCTATGGTAACAGGTGAAATGGCCAATTTAGGTCTTACTGCAATAGAGAGTGAAGATGAAGCCATAATTGAACTCGTTATAATACGTTTTAATACATTTTTTAGGATGGCGTTCAAACATGCAATAGGGACTAACGAACCACGCAACATCTACAACCTGAGTTTCTTCTACGGACAGTTCATTAAATACCTTGTTGAACATAATAAAGTTGATCAAGTGAAGAGCTGCTTTGGATACCTCCGGTTCTACGGGGTCGAAATTGCAAAAACCTTCCCTAAAGTACCTTCAGTATATTTTGATGTAGCTGCTATTGCTTTTGAAATGAAGAAACTACTGGAACAGATCCATCATGAACGATGGGACATTGAAATTCAAAAAGCACTGGTAAATGAAATCTTACAGGTAGATAATCCACCAGACTTCAACAAAGACGACTTAGACGAGGGAATCAAGCTTACCAATACAGTGCGTAACATTCAGTTCGGTCTAGCTCTTTTTTATCAAAGTGAAGGGGTTGAAGAATTCGTCGAACAGATTGCAAAGGATATTCTTGATGACCTAGACTACCTTGGGGAATCAACTTTCTACCGTGTTCTAGGAATGATAGAAGGGCTTATGCGCTTCGGAGGTCCCACATTCTGGGAGGATACTGACCGCGGGAATGTGAACATCTTTTTTACTCACAATAAGGATCAGATAGATGGGTTCAAAAAACGCCTTCATGATTTAGCTGAAGCTAAATTAAAAAAGAAGACAAAGGATAAATATTTTTTAACAAATACAGAAATGGATTTGCTCTGGGAAATGTCAAGACTGACAAAAGTAAAAGAAGTTGAACAGATTATCACAAAAGTAGCAAATTTTGAGTTAATCCTGAGTGAATTACAGAATATTGACGAGGCGCGCCTGGAGGGATTGGTGAGTTTACGTGAAAAACTTAATTTCAATTCAGAAAATCCTAAATTAATTGTCACCAACAGCCGGCAGGTTGCAGTAGGTACGTTGTTGAAAATTTCGGGTATAATTTCCGGAAGTAATAAGCAAAAGGAAATAGAGGCAACTGTCCAGTTGAACACGCCTAACTTTATTTTTGTAAATATCTCAAGTACTGCAGATAGCAAAATCTTTGAAAAATTTTCATCCCTGACTGTCTGCTTCAGGCCTTTGCGGCAAAAGATGATTTATCAATTTAAGGCTGCTCCTCAGGGGACAGGAACAAACAAACTGCAGCGTATCGCACATGCGGATGCCGTCAAAATTATAGAGGAGCTTTAATCGAGATGAGAAGCGTGCACAGCAGGAGGTTCGGGATTTTTTTCTGAGTCATCATCCATTTCCAGTCTACTAAGACAATCTGGATTATCGAAAGATGGAACGTTGACTTTTTGAGAAACCCTCCACGCTTCCATTTTATCCGCAGGAAAAGGTCTTAGCAGTTTCTCCGAAGAAATTGCTACTTCGGAAAATTCTAGCCACATTGCCCCCCTTGAAGGAGTTAACATAACCGGCATGCGGTGGTGAATTTTCTTAATCAAAGAATTTGCAACTATTGTCAGAATAGCACAAGTACTCCGAATCTCTCCTTCAGTTGAAGTCCACTCCTCCCACAAACCTGCAAAAGCAAACGGGGCTCCGTCTTTTAAACGGATAAAATAAGGTTTTTTTTGCCCTTCTTCTTTCGCCCATTCAAAAAATCCGGATGCTGGTATCAAGCAGCGTCTCTTGCGCAAAGCATTACGAAATGAAACTTTTTCCGCTGCCGTTTCCGCACGCGCATTGATCATCGGTTTGGGCTCTTTCGCCCAAAAAGGAATTAAGCCCCATTCTCGCATTTCAAGAGTACGTAAACCATGCTTCTGAATTATGACCGGAATTCGCTGTGAAGGACAAATATTGTAACGCGGTTCAAGAATAATTTCAGACTGCAAAATGTTGAATGCACTCATCACTTTATCTTCGCTATCAATTTGCACAAATCGTCCGCACATGCTTAATCTCCATCAATTCCGCTATGATATTTTTCCAGAAAATCTTTTTTGAATTCCGGGAAACGCTGTCCCTTGATGGCAAAACGCGCACTTTTTACAAGTGAAAGATAAAAGAAAAGATTATGGTATGTGTTTAAACGTACTCCTAAAATCTCACTGGATTTAAATAAGTGACGCAAATACGCGCGGGAATAATTCTGACAAGTAGAACACTCACAGTCAGGGTCAAGCGGTTCTGGATCATCCCGGAAGCGACTTTGCTTGATACTTATTTTGCCGCGTGAAGTAAACAATGAACCGTTGCGTGCATTACGGGTTGGCATGACACAGTCAAACATGTCAATTCCTGCCTCAATTCCTTCAAGCAAATCCTCAGGATCACCAACACCCATCAAATATCTTGGTTTTTCTACAGGTATTTTTGGTGCAATGTGATGTACCACACTGTACATTTCCTCTTTTGATTCACCAACACTCAATCCACCAATCGCATAACCGTCAAAATCAATCTCAACTATCTGTTCCAAACTTTGCTCACGTAAATCAAGTTCACCCCCCCCTTGAAAAATTCCAAACAAAGCCTGTTCGCCAAATACTCCTCTGGATTTTCTCTGTGCCTCTTTGCATCGTTTTGCCCAGCGAGCTGTAAGTCCAATTGAACGCTCAACTTCAATACGTGTTGCAGGTAGTTCCATACATTCGTCAAAGCACATCATAATTGTTGAACCAAGGTTCTGCTGAATAGCAATTGAAATTTCAGGGGTAAGCTTGATTTTTAAACCATCTAAATGACTTCGTATCTCCACACCTTCTTCATCAAGTTTTAGTAACTTAGACATTGAAAAAATCTGAAATCCCCCGCTATCTGTCAAAATCGGTCCATGCCAATTCATAAACTTTTGCAAACCACCCATTTTTTTTACCAGTGCGTCACCGGGGCGCAAATGAAGGTGATAGGTGTTTCCTAAAATAATTTCAGCACCGATTGCTGCTACCTCCTCAGGTTTCATACCTTTGACTGTGCCGAGTGTGCCGACTGGCATAAAAATTGGAGTGTGTATTTTACCATGCGGAGTACTAATAACTCCTCCTCGTGAATTTCCGCAGATAGCTTCTACTTCAAATTGAATCATGCACTTAGTCAGTTGGGGAGAAAAATATTTTGCATGATGGAATTCGTCGTTTCATGTTGCTTTTTAAATATTTCCTCTTCACTTTCAGTTACCGATGGAACATCTGGATCGATCAGAAAAAGTGACTGACCACGAGAAACAATGACCCCCGAATCGGATTCTACACAAACCTTACGGATAGTGCCAGGGAATAATGCTTTGATTTGATTGAACATTTTCATTACTTCCAATAGGCCTAAAACATCTCCTTCTTCAATGTGCTGACCTTCACGGACATATTCTTCTGCCTCCGGAGTTTCACGTGAATAAAAGGTACCTCCCGTCCACGCTAATATTTCGTTGCCGCTTGCCGAAGGATGAGGAGCAAGCTCAGCTGACAATTCTTTTGCAATCTCAGGATCACTAAATTCTGACGGAATTTCCACCTCCAGTTTATCATTTACTCTGAATTGAAAGAATCCTGCTTTTTCTGCGATAATCTCAGGTAGACTTAACAACTCCAAGCCAATTTGATGACCCCTGTGTGCAGCAAGAATTCTCTCCCATAACTTAGTATTTTCGTTCAATAGAAAAGATGCAGGTACTTTTTTATAATTCAGCAATGGTGATAATTCCGACCACTCCATATCTGACTGTCCACAATTGTCTGTCAAATCACTGTAAAAATCCACCGCACTTTCTAAAATATCCTGGTCGTTGCTCCAAATCTGTTCACTTGGTGAAATTACGGGATGCTGATCCAGATGCAAAAAATGATAGAGATCTCTCAATATCTCCACAGGATTCTGTCTTGCTGAATTATTACTTTCTTTGTTTTTTGATTTTTGAAACGCCAACCAACCCATCATCAAATGAGGTCTGCAGAATAATATTTTCAGAGGCCTCAAAAGTAGGGTTATTTTTTGATCACAGATCGTGAATCCTTCCCTGCCATATTTTTTTTGAACGTTTTCCAGTTGAATGTTCCAGACAACATCAAGATTTACAAGATTGCAGATACGTTTTATTTTCCCCGTGAGTGCCAGATATGCTGAAACAAAACTAGTGTTGGGTTTAAGCATGGGATCTTTGCCAAGTAGCCAATGCAACAATCCGTAATGAAAGTCAACGTTCAAATGTAAATCATGACCGCGCACCGTCATACATCGAAATATTTCTGCCAGCTTTTCAAAACATTCTCTACGTGAAACCCCATTTGTAACTGAAAGAGCAACATTGGAATCATAAGCCCCTGCAAGGTTGTAGAATTGAGAAATACCTGTATCAGGATTTCTGATTCCGATTCCCTGGTCATCACGAATTTCCTGTTCACCAGGTGCAGACCATTCTCGTACAATACCGCCGGCATGCGGTTTTAAAGCTGGATTTGTTGCATTCAACCTGGCTTCAATTCCTGAAGCGTAACGTAGCAAACGTTCTGGACGAGGTAGTAGTTTCCCGTAACAATTTATCAGCATCATGGCAGATATTAAAGAATCAACAATGAATGTGTCTTCAGGATCTTCTGGATTTGTAAACCTCAGTCGATATACCATTTCGGTGACACGATGTTCAACCTGAATCCTTGTATTGACTTCCATAAAATAATGTGCATCCTGCTCAACTATACATTCAAAAGTTGAAACAGAATCTAGATGAAGTGCTTTGCCAAATTCCTCAGCCTGTTTACACATTGATTTTAAAATTTTTGCATCAGTACGTAGAACTTCAGCCTGTGTTTTTTTCCCTGCGGATTCGTATTCTTCGGCTGCTGTTGTCAGCATTTCCTCAGTCAGGGACACTTCCAATAATTTTTGCTCGTGCATTTGCAAGGAGCAATCACGTCCACCAAGTTCGATGCACCACTCACCGTTACCGAGGAGTTGAATTTCATTGTGTCTGGTATCTTCAATATTCAGTTCAATGAGAAAATTCTTATTGTCGCCTACTCTGGTTGCTTTTGATTCAATCAAAACAGACATCACATTTTCCTCTATTTCACCCAAAGAACTAATTACCCTTTGTCCTTTCCCGCCGCCACCGTCAACATGTTTCAGTCGAATACGCTTGCCCGGATTTTCTCGCCAAATTTTCTCAACCTGCCGGACAGTTTCCTTTTGTAATTCTGAAATAGAAAACAAATCAACCTGTTTCTTGTATGAAGCCTGCAAAAGAGCAATTGCCTGATCAATGGGATCTCCGGATTGCCAATTTCGTGGGAGATTTAATTTATGTTTTTTGACTATTTCCCTGAAATATTCATCAGGAGAATCCCCGGCTTTTGTTAATAAAGTAATTGCAGCAATGCGGTCTTCTCCAGTTGTAACAGAGACATTGATGGAACGTGCGAGATCCTTTGCTTCGTCTTTTGAACCTGCCTGCTGAATTACCCTTGAACTTGGGCCAACGAAACTGATATCCGCGTTTTCAATACGTGAGACAAATTCAGCATCTTCCGCCATGAAGCCATATCCGGCAAACAAATGCGTGTAAGCATGTTCATGACAAATATTGATTATCTGCTCGATACGCTGTAATCGTTCACCTTTGTTAGTACCCATATAATCCGGTACATGATGCACTTTTTCACTACGGTTACTGAGTGATCGTAATTCAGGAGCTAATGTTTGTGGATAAACTATGCTGTCTTTTTCGGAAAGCAGAATACCGAAGTTTACTCCAAGTTCTTCAAAGACAGTCATGGCTTCCAGACGTATAGGCCCCCTACAAACTATGAGACACTTGACGTGATCAAAGCTGAAAGCCGATTGCCACGAACTGTCAGGATTAAAGGTGATTGCATTCATGAAGAAAAATTGTTTAGATGGTTGTTATAAAAACCTTTATGAACATTTGATAAGTCATTCGTAAAACGCACAAATACGAGTTCTTTCGAGCGAGGTAAAAATTCTTGCGCGTTTTACAAAGTTAATATTTTGTAGTTCATGTGGTTTGGAGATTTTTCAGGCAAAAAACTTCTCCCATAGTTTATGCAGCCGGAATAAGCCCAAACTTCCCTTAGAAGCTTGAAATTCATCAAACCTCTTTACTGAATCTGCTGAAATCCCCTTTCCGTGCAACAAAACCGGTACAGGATCATCAACGTGTATCCCTTTTTTACTCCAAGTTGCATGATCCGCAGTGACTGCAATTCTCAATTTGCCTTCCCATTTATTTAAAAAACGACCCAGTTCAGCATCTATTTTTTCGAGAAATTCACTCTTCTTTTTCGCTTCCCTATTATGTGCCGCAATGTCACAGCCTTTAATGTGCAGGACAACTACTCCGAACTTTGAAAGCATCTTACTTGCAAACATAAATTTTTGTTTTAAATCGGTATCCATATTTGCGGTCATAGAAGGGGTTTTACAAACATTCAATCCTGTCAAAAGTGAAATCCCAGAAATGGTATCGTCTCCGCTAATACAAACTCCGGACAAGCCAAATCCTGAAGGACGTTTTATTTTTGGAAACGCTTTAATCTGTCCCGGTTCTCTGGTTAAAATGGCATTTGCTGCAAAAAGTCCTTTTGAAACACGCTCAAGATTTTTCGGATGTCTTGCTAAAATTTTTCTCGCTTCGAGTTCAAAAAGATTTAATATTTTTGCAGTCCGGACACTTTTTTCATCTTGTTCCTTCAGTGCCACCGGCAGACAAGGTTTAATCCCGAAATGGGAATGATCCCCGGGATCACTTCCGATAAGAGAATCTTGTAACCCCTCACCCCGGAGGACCACTGCAATTCTATGTTCAGTTCCGACACCAACTTCTACAGAGACGTCCTCAATTTTTATATTACTGAGGCTGGAAGCTAGTTCTTTTGTCCCCTCACGAATACGTCCCGCACGCCGATCAATGATTTTTCCATGATTGTCGAGGGTCGCCCAATTTCCGCGAAATGCAACGTCGCCGGGCATGATTTCCATCTCGCATCCATATGCCTCAATTACCCCCCGCGCAATTGAATGTTTGAGAGGATCATAACCTAAGATTGCCAATGTGCCTAAAACTGTTGTGGCTACAATTCCTCGCTTGACAGGATCTGCAACACCACATTGCCCCTCTGCGGCTAAGCGGTCCAGCACGGGTATATTTGCTGCCTGCAGTGGGGTTTTATCGCCCAATTCATCTATTAGACGATCCCCCATGCCGTCTATAATCATTAGCAGTCGAGGAATTTTTTGCACGAAGAAATCAGGATTTATATGGATTATCTGATTTTACCTGTTCCTGTAGAGTATTAATGATCAATTGCATTAGTGTATTTGTAGTTTCATCAAAATCTTCATTGTCGACAACCTCAATCTCTTTATCTTCACTCTCCAAATTAAAAAATTCATGTATAGCTCTGATATTCTCAAAACTTCGCAAATAGACCTCTTTTTTCCTTAATTCGTTTCCTTTCCCTCTCTCTAAAAATCTGTCTTTGTGATGTTTTTCATTCATTAGAGAAAGTGTAATAGGAATATGGTAGGCGTATTTGCAACCTTCTTTAATCGCATGCTCCATATTTGGTAGCAAATGTATACCTTCAATAATCATGCTTGTTCTCTCTTTGATAGCACGATCAACAACAGCCTTCACTCCAACGCTTACCTGCTGAGCTTGAAGACAAAATCCACTAATTAAGCGGTCATTTTTTCCTAGAGTTTTTGGCATACCAGTTCCGGCCTTGCTTGATGAGTTGTGCAGGGATGGTAGTAAATTGCGCTTAAAAACAAGCCGCATGATCTCCCTGATAGTGTCTGTACCTGTAATTTTGTTTATGCCAAGTCTTCCTGCTAAAAAAGTAGACATGACTGACTTTCCTGTACCTGAAGCACCACCAAGGTAAATTATCACGGGCCTATCCAACTCATCAAGTCGGCTGGCTAATTTATATAAGTCTGCGATATGGAGGCCATATTTTTTCTTGATAGTCGTAAAAACTTCGTCAAACAACTTCTTTTTGCTGATACGCAGGATATTTTTTTTCATCAATTTTGCTTCCAAATCAAAAGCAATTTGGAATGCTTCTTCCGGTTTTAAACCGGAGGAAGTAATTGATTGTGTTAACAATCCTTTTGAAAATGGTGCGGTCGCATTTCTTCTAAAAACACATATTTGTTTTCCTGTGGGAAACAACTCCTGGGTCAGTCCCATCAACAGTTCTTTGCCGTAACGTTTAACTATCAGTTCGTCTACAGCCTGCATTAAAGAATCGGAACTGACTTCTGCTTGTTCTTGAAAAAAAGATCTCGCATCTTTTGATATTTGATAAGCCTGATCAAAAGATAAACCTCTCTGTATCAATTTGTGGGCTAGCATTCCCCTCATGAAGGGATGTTTTGATTTGTCGTGACGTATAATTTCTAATTGCATTATATAACCTCTTTTTTCACCACTGAAGGAACTTTAGCACTTTTTTCGACTACACTTGATGCCTCGCAACCTTCGCTCCACTCGGCAGGAGCATCAACAAAATATTCTTTTTTCCAAATAGGAACAGAATGTTTTATGGTGTCAATGATGTAACGACTTGCTTCATAGGCATCCCCGCGATGTGAAGTAGAAACAGCAATCGCAATCGAGCAGTCTTTCACCGCAAGCTTTCCTAGACGATGAATAACTTCAACTGTATGGATCTGCCATTTTTTCTGAGCTTCTTCAACAATCTTTGAAATCTGCTTCAGTGCCATTCTTTCATGGGCTTCATATTCCAGATATGTAACCTCTTTTTGCTGACTGTGATTCCGAATATCTCCGCAAAAAATTAAAACTGCTCCTGCCTGAGAGTGTTGTACACGAAGTCTCAGAGATTCAATATCTATTACTTCACGGACTATTGAACAGGGCATATCTCTCCAGGTTAACTTATTGTCAAGTATTTATACCTTAAAATCCTCGACATCTATTTGATAGATTATTTTAGTAATTGGACTATACAGCAGTTTTTATAGATTGAGGAAAATATTTTTATCTGTCTACTATTTCGCTGTGACATTCAGTCACCTCATACTTACATTTTTCACAATACCCTTGGACCTTTCCAATGAATCAGACTCCCGGATTCCAAATTAATATTAACCAGTGTACGATCTCTGTGAAGCATAGACCAAGAGAGCATTTTTTGGGTGTATTCCATTACAAGATGCCTGTAATCCGGATCTTCAACACGATTTTTAAATTCTTCAGGATCTTCCTGCAAATCAAAAAAAAGTGGTGGTAGAGCAGTCATATGGACATATTTATAACGTTCATCCCGAATAACGGATAACGAACATTGATCAGGAGACAGGCCGAATTGTTGTTCAATCATCGGTTGATACGACCCGATTCCCCTATAGTCAAATTCCCAATGTACCTCCTTTCTCCAGTTATCAGGAACAGTTCCGTTAAACAAAGGAAGGAGTGAGCAGCCATCCAATTCTTCCGGAATTTCTAAATCCAACCAATCCAGAATAGTTGGCATAACATCAATTGCTTCAGTGAATACATCCACCTGATTATCAGCAGCGGATAAATTCCCAGATATGGAGGCATGAATTTCTGGATTGCGGATGATCAGAGGAATTGAATACGATGCATCAAAATATCCAATTTTTCCAAATAAATAGTGATCTCCAAGTTGTTCTCCGTGATCGCTCGTAAAAACAATCAGTGTGGAATCATATTGTCCGGTTTTTTTTAAATACGAAACGACTCTTCCTAAATGATGATCAATTTCTGTCATCAATCCGTAATAGGTGGCCCGTGCCTGTAAAATATCCTTTTCACTTGTTTCTGAAGCAAGTCCTTGATAAGTTTCAGAAAAAAAATTTTTGCCTGGAATTGTTTTAAGCAGCATTTTGAGTAGTGGATGCTGTTTACCTTCCTGCTCCAAACTCTTCATCCTAACCGGTTTAGAGACATCATCCGGATCATACATTGAATTATAAGGTTCCGGTGCTATCCACGGAGGATGAGGACGTAAATATGACAAATGAGCGAACCAATTTTCATCTTCACGTACACTTAACCACTTAAGAAGTTGATCGGTCAAAAAAGAAGCACTACTGTCTTCATCAGAATATACTGGAGGTGGAAAAGTAATACCACGTTTTTCTGCTCCAGGATAGTTTGAAACGGGATTGTAAACTGTATACTCATTCAGCGAGTGATCATAGCCCCTCGAAATCAACTCTGCAATCCACGGCCGCTGATTGTCCGTTAAAGTAACTCCACTGCTCATTCCCGGTATCAAACCTTCATAAGTAGTTAGTAGTGGATCTTGGTGGTGAAATTCACGTGGGTCTGCAGAGGAGTCAGTGTAACCAAACAAAGTAGGATCGTATCCAGCTTTTCGTACTTCTAAAGCAATATTTGTGAAGCGTGCATTCAATGGGGTTCCGTTATTAACTGAACGGTGATTCATTGCATACAATCCAGTGTATAAAGAAGCACGAGAAGGACCACAGGGAACAGTCTGAGCATAGTGTTTGCTGAAAAGAATACCCTCTTCTGCAAGTTGATCTATATTAGGAGTTTTTACCACGGGGTGATTAAGACATCCCAGGGTATCACCCCGCCATTGATCTGCCGTAATGAATAATATTTTTTTACGGTTTTGTTTCATTAAAAATCTGAGATTAAGATTCCTCGGTCTTTAATCTTCTTCTTCCTGCAGGAATTCTTTATAATCTTTAGAGGATAAAAGTTCCGAGGACTCCTCTTGATTAGACAATTCAAATCGAATCAACCAGCCCTCATCATAACATTCTTCATTGATTGTTTCAGGACTGTCCTTCAACTCAGTATTAACTGCAATGATGTTCCCGCTCATCGGCATATAAATAGAGTTAACTGCTTTTACCGATTCAATTGAACCAAATTCATCTCCTGCATCAATTTCGTCTCCAATTTCAGGTAATTCAACATATACAATGTCACCGAGTGATTTTTGAGCATGTTCAGTGATTCCAACTTCTGCTTTGTTGCCTTCAATTCTTAACCACTCATGCTCTCTCGTATATAAATTATCTTCAGGTATTGTAATCATAATCCCTCTTCCATAATTGTTAATAAATGTTTACCGGGAATGCTTTTAGCCATTTTAAAATTTTATACTTTCCAATTAAGGTTATACTAATTTAGCCATAGAAAGATATAAGTCCAGCGAAAAAGCATTTTTTTTATGAAAGCTACATTTAAGAAAAAAATCAATGGAAGATACATACAAAGCAGGATATGATAAAAGCTATGAAATCCAGCTTACAATTATTATTTCAACGAAGGAATACAAATATGCTATTAGAATTTAGAATAACCGTGATTTTATTTTTCCTTGTTTTGCTTTTGGCTCCTCCTTCAGTCGCACAGAATTCTGATGACTTGGAGCAAATGCTGCGAGATTCAAAAACACGAGCAATCCTGGTAAAGAATGTTCAGAAAGCAGTTGTCCATATCAAGGTCGAAAAAATTATGAGTATCTCCGATGGAAACCCTCTCAATAATCCAATGGAACTTTATAATGATGAGTTCTTCCGTCGATTTTTCCCGGAACTAAGACCGCCTAAAAATCAACAGCCAAAAAAACGTCAAAATCCAAATCGTGAATTCAGACAGGAAGGCATGGGCTCAGGTTCTATTATTAACAGCAAAGGATACATTTTAACTAACCATCATGTAGTGGGAGAAGCAAATAGAATCTTAGTTATACTTTATGACGGGACAGAAAAAGAAGCAAAACTCGTAGGAACAGATCCAGAGTCTGATATTGCTGTTATTAAAATAGATGGGAATGACCTGTCTGTATTACCTATGGGAAATTCTGAAGAAATCCTAGTTGGTGAAGATGTGATTGCAGTAGGTAATCCATTTGGATTGATTCAATCCGTTACCTACGGAATTATAAGTGCAAAGGGTCGCTCAAATGTCGGTATAAACGAATACGAGAATTTTATACAAACTGATGCAGCGATTAATCCAGGGAACAGTGGAGGCCCTTTGGTCAGTCTGCGTGGAGAAATTATTGGTGTGAATAGCGCGATTTATACAAGAAGCGGAGGTTATCAGGGCATTGGCTTTGCTGTGCCTATCAACATGGCTCGTAAAGTCATGCAGGATTTGATCAATAAAGGTAGTGTTTCAAGAGGGTGGCTGGGTGTAGGGATACAGGATGTTAGTCAGGATTTGGCTAAAGCATTCCAACTTGAAAATACCAAAGGGAGTTTAATAACTGGTGTAATGCAAGGAACACCTGCTCAAAAAGCAGGTATCCTCAAAGGTGATGTCGTTGTTCGCATAAACGACAAATCCATCCGTAGTAGCAACCATCTACGTAACGTAATCGCAAATGCAGGCGCGTTTACTGAAATCGAAATGGAACTTATTAGAGACGGCAAAACAATTATCTTAAAGCTGAAACTGGATGAACGTCCAAGGAAACCTTCTCAAAATAAAGTTGCACCGCAGCCAAAATTGGAGCTTGAACAAGTGGAAATGTTAGGAATGGTTGTAGAAAAACTTGATGCAGAAACTGCAAAGCAACTTGGTATAAAGCCTGGAGTCGGGGTTTTGATTGTAGCAGTCAAACCGGGAAGTCCTGCTGAGAAAGCAGGTTTACTTCCAGGAATGATTGTGCAAGAAGTGGAAAGACAATCAGTTGTTAACCTCAGCAAATTTAAAGAACTTATCAGTGCAATAAATCTCGAAAAAGGAATATTGCTGCTGATCACAACAGCGAATGGTTCACGTTATATTTTTCTACAGAAAGGTAAACAATGAACAATTCACAGAAGAATCCCAAATTACATTTTGATCAGATACTGTTGAAATTAGACGAGATGAATCAGAGGGTTACTGTTCCGGAAAAAATGGATTATTTCACTCTTTTGGAAGAAATGTCAGCCTATTACAATTTAACTGCCGAAGAATTAAAGACTCGTGGATTCCGGAAAGCATATCGGCAGGCTGTTGAAGGACTTTGAAAAAAGACGATCCTATCTTTTATAGTTACTATGGACATAGTCTCCGACCTACCATCGGAAAAAATTCCGCTGGCTGGACTCCGAATTTTGGTTACTCGACAAGACACCACGGAATCCTCCCTTTCCGAAATGCTTAAAATTCAGGGAGCATCAGTAATCAAGGCGCCCATGACCATGATTACACCTCCTACCTCATGGGAGTTATTTGACAAAACTGTGAGGCAGGCAGCAAAGTTTGAATGGGCGATTTTTACCAGCAGTAACGGCGTCAGACATTGTTTTTCTCGTCTGAAAGAATTGGAACTGTCTCCAAAATATATTTTTTCGAACCTCAAAATTGCATGTGTAGGACAGTCAACCGCATCTACTCTTGCAGAAAATTGGAAAGTCCCTGAACTTGTTCCGTTACATTATCAAAGTGAAGGACTGCTTGAGTCTTTTAAAAAATACGATTTAAAGCACAAAAAATTTTGGCTGATTCAAGCTCAATCACCACGCGATATTCTCCGGAATACATTGGTGAAGGAGGGAGCTCAAATTGTCTCAACACCTGTTTACCGGAATGCTCCTGCTGAAATTGACCATACTTTTCTGCTGAATGAACTAGACAAAAATCAATTGGATTGGATAATGTTTACTAGCCCGTCTGCAATACAAAACTTTCAGCAAATATTACCATCAGAATTTTGGCAAAGTTTATCAACTACACCAAAAATTGCCTGTCTCGGAGAAATCACTGCTGCTACTGTAAAGAGTTATGGTTTGGAAGTCCATGCAAAACCAGAAATTCAGGACTTCGAAAACCTTGTAAAAAAAATTTGCGAAATTAATTTAAAAAAAACTGAGAATAGATGAACTCAGCTCAAAATTTTCTAACTACCATTCAGGTGATTACTTCTGAGAAAGACATTTTGGAACGATTTACGAAATAGGTGATCACTGCGAATGATGATAAAAACGATTTAGAAATGAATTACCTTACAATTTTAGGAATCGCCTTTAACACCAAACGTTATTTAAGGAAGCAGTCCACAGAAAATCTCTCACTACTATATATTTATGCCTTACTTTGCTTTCTGAGAATTTCAAAAGCCTAAATCTACTCCTTATTTAAACCATAAACTTTTCTATGAATGAAAATATAAATTCTTATTATAATTTTGAACAAATGCGGAAGTTTCGTGAGCGTGGGGTAATAATTCCGGATTTGAATTCTGTCAGAATCGGTTATGAAGTTGCTCAGGAAAATATTTCTGCGGGCTCAAAACTGCATCCTTTTGTCCGGATTAACGGTTCTAAAACAGAAATTCATGCAGGAGCAAATATTGGCCCGTCTGGTCCAGCTACGCTGGATAATAGTTGGATTGGAGAAAATGCTGTTGTGGGCAGTTTAGGTTCTGTAACCTTGAAAGATACAGTTGTAGGACCAGAATCTATTCTTGGTTCAGGTGTTGCGGAACAGGCTGTTCTTTTAGGAAAAGAAAGCAAAGTCAATAATTTTAGTACAGGTTATGGTTTCCGTATTCGCAAAGGATCGCTATATGAGGAAGATGCTTCCTCTGCCCAACACACTGACACTAAAATGACTGTGCTTTTTCCATGGACAACTTTGGGAAGTAATATAAACTTCTGTGATGTCCTGTTGGCAGGGGGGACAGGACCGGAATCTGGTTTTTTTAGTGAAGTCGGCAGCGGCACTATTCATTTTAATTTTAGTATCAGAGGCGATAAAGCAACAGCGTCTTTATTTGGTGATGTCAGCAGCGGAGTTTTTCTGGATCAGCAACGTCTATTTATCGGAGGTAATAACAGCCTCCTGGGGCCGATTCAGGCTGAATTTGGTTCAATGACTGCAGCTGATGTAAGAATCAAAGGCGAACTCTCAGCAGGATTGAATTTTGGTCATTCTTTACCAAAAGGTAAAATAGATTACGATCCGCGTATTTTTTTAGGTGCTATGGGGATAGTAAAAAAACAGGTTAATGTGCTTGCGGAGTTGACTGCGCTATTCCATTGGTATGAGCAAATCAGAATTTCTTGCATTGCCCAAACTACTCAACAGAAATTCATTTATGAATCAGGTCTTCGGATAGTCAAATTAAATCATCAGGAACGTCTATGCCATTTGCAAAGTTTTATGGATGCTTTAGACAATTCTCATAGTTTGAGCTTAAAGTCTGAGTCAGTTAACAAAAAAGAAATTGCTGAACAAAAACATTTGCTGGAACGTTGGCCTGATATTCAAAAACAACTTGCTGTACCTGCTAATTTTAAGCTGACAGTTCCGAATTCACTGAAAAACGACATTGCGAAACAACAGGCTCAAGGAAAGGCAACATATACAAAATTGATTCAAAATTTATCTCATGAAGGAAATCAATCTGGGAAAAAATGGCTTAAGTCAATAACCGAAAACGTCCGAAATATATTTGTTGAAGAAATAAGAAAATAAAATAACAAGGACTAGAGCGCACCTTGAAAAAAAGCGCTCAAAAAACTAAGCTGCCAATTTAGTTTTGGCCTCTTCAACTACTTGAGCAAACAAACTAGGCTCCTCCATAGCTAAATAAGCCAGAGTTTTACGGTCCATTGCAATATTGGCTGCTTTTAAAGCGTAGATGAACTGGCTGTAGCTCATCCCATGCTCTCTGACCGCTGCATTTATACGAATTATCCAAAGACGACGAAAATCACGTTTTTTGACTTTCCTGTCACGATAGCTATACTCTCTTGAACGATCAACCGCGTCTTTGACTGTACGTAAAAGACGACTCCGCCCTCCACGATAACCTTTGGCTGCCTTAAAAAGCGAACTCTTCCGCTTACGGGCGTGTACTGATCTTTTGACTCTCATAACAATTTAATCTTAGTTTATCCATTTGGTAACATCAATTCAACAGACTTACTGTCTGCTTCAGACACCATAGCTTTCTTACGTAATCCACGTTTCACATCTTGGTTGCGTTTGCGCATCCCATGACGAAGATAGGCACGTTTCCGTTTGTAACCGCCACCACCTGTTTTCTTAAAACGCTTTGCGGCTCCGCGATGTGTTTTCATTTTCATGATATTTCCTATTTCTTTTTTTTAGGTGGAGCGATGATCATATGCATCGAACGACCTTCACTGCAAATCGGTTGCTCTATACAACCATCTTCTCCAATTTGTTCTTGGAATTTTTCCAGTAAATCTACTCCTAAATCTTTATGGGCAATCTGACGCCCCAAAAACCTGACACCTACTTTTACTTTGTCACCATCTTCAAGAAAACGTAAGGCATTTCTCAGCTTAAATTGAAAATCGTGTTCTTCAATTTTCGGCTTCATCTTCACCTCTTTGAGGTGAACTACTTTTTGATTCTGTTTGGCAACGTGGCTACGTTTGCTTTGCTGATATTTGAACTTTCCATAATCCATCAAACGGCATACAGGTGGTTTTGCTTTTGGAGATACTTCTACTAAATCCAAATTGGAACTCTTCGCCATCTCCAACGCAACATCTGTCGCGATGATACCAATTTGTTCTCCTTCTCCATCGATGACACGTACCTCACTGACACGTATTTGATCATTGATCCGTGTTGTCTCATCATTTTTTGTCGAAGGGCTTGACCTGCGAATTCCTATGGGCTTTCTCTCTTGTTTGTTAATTTGTTGGTAGGCGCGGGCGGGATTGAACCGCCGACCCCTACCGTGTCGAGGTAGTGCTCTCCCACTGAGCTACGCGCCTGCATATATTTCTAACAAACTCACGATTGAGCGTCGGCACTGACCGACTCTTCCACCAGGATACCCGGCAGTACCATAGGCGCAAGGGGGCTTAACTTCTGTGTTCGGGATGGGAACAGGTGTGACTCCCCTGCCAAAAGCACCGGCACTCAAGCGTGAGTTCGTACATTTTTTAATTGAAGGTTTTGGTTTTACATTTCTCAATAACACATGAGAGGGTCTCCTCAGATCTTAATCTCATATTAAGTCAGGTCACCCGGCCAATTAGTACCGGTCAGCTTCACATGTTACCATGCTTCCACCTCCGGCCTATCAAACAGGTAATCTTCCTGTGGCCTTTGGGGACCTAATGGTCCGGGAGATCGCTCTTGGAGCCGGCTTCCCGCTTAGATGCTTTCAGCGGTTATCCGTTCCAGACGTAGCTACCCGGCAATGCTCCTGGCGGAACAACCGGATCACCAGAGGTCTGTCCACCCCGGTCCTCTCGTACTAAGGGCAGACCTCCTCAGATCTCCTGCGCCCGCGGCAGATAGGGACCGAACTGTCTCACGACGTTCTGAACCCAGCTCGCGTACCGCTTTAAATGGCGAACAGCCATACCCTTGGGACCTGCTTCAGCCCCAGGATGCGATG
>SHAT01000090.1 GCA_004213175.1 Pseudomonadota bacterium
ATCAATTTTGGCAAAATCACTTAAAAAATCTTCCTTGAGATAATCCTTTTGAATCGGAGTCGGATCACCAAACGGTTTTGGTTTCCCAATTTGTTTGAGCCAGATGTAATCTAGAACTTTGAGGTTCCAGAGGTGGTGGTGTGAATCCAAAAGTTTCATTTATATTATCAAATAGAAGGCATAGAATTGTCACCTCATATTAAGTGCAAATGTAATCCGTCTCAAATGTCAAAAAAGACCTTCTTGTTTACCTCATAATCATTCTGAGAATTCTTTCTCAAAAAAAGATAATAAGGGACTATGCAGTCGAGGGTTTAAGGGGCTAATTTTGAAACTAATTTGTCAAATATAAGTTATCATTATTACAATTATTAATGGTACACTACAATAAAATAAACTATTAAATACCTACTAATTTTAAGCTAACTCCTTCAATTTTCTTGTATTGGAATTACCACCCCATAAAAGTGGTGAATTTAGGTGTTGATATAGGGCCACATCAGTTCTTATTTTCAACTCAAATCTCAAACAAAATATTCAAAAAAATAACGAATCTAATTTACTTATTTGATAATAAATTTTATAATAATGGTCGTATTTAACTCAGTAATCCTTGACTTGAAAATTCAATTGATAGAGTTATTTGTGGGTAAAAATGGTAAGAAAATTTTTTAAGTCTAAAAATATTTATCAATTAATATAAATTAATTGGATTTAACAAATGGATCCTTCTTCATCCGCCAGCCAGTCCATCTAAGACTTCCAAAATTACCCCTCAGATTTATGAAATAAATAATTTTCATGCTTATTACTAGAGTGACTTTTTAACAATCTAAAAGATGAAATTCAAATGGAACTTAAAGATAAAGTAGTAATTGTAACCGGTGCTGCTCAGGGGCTGGGGCGACAGTTCGCGCTGGCTTGCGCTGAAAACGGAATGAAGGTCGCACTTTCTGATATAAATGATGAAGCTCTGGAAAAAACAAGGAAAGAGTGTGAAGACAAAGGAGTTGAAGCAAGGGGATATGAATTAAATGTCACACAGGAATCAAATGTTGAAGCGGTATATTCTCAGGTTGTCAGAGATTTTGGAACACTGGACGCTACAATAAATAACGCTGGTATTTTGCGTGACGGACTCCTTGTCAAAGTTAAGGATGGTAATGTACAAAAATTCTCCATGTCCAAGTGGCAAGCAGTGATTGACACAAATCTTACAGGTGTTTTTCTTTGCGCTCGTGAAGCTGCGGCAAATTTTCTTGAACTGAAAAAACCTGGAGTGATTATCAACATTGCCAGTGTCGCTCGTTCAGGTAATTTTGGGCAAAGTAATTATTCCGCAGCTAAAGCAGGAGTTTCTGCAATGACAGTTTTGTGGGCTCAGGAACTGGCACAACACGGAATACGAGTCGCCGCGATTGCTCCAGGATTCACCGCTACAGAAATGGTCGTTTCTCTTAGAGATGATATCAAAGAAAATTTTATAAAAAGTATTCCGCTTCGTCGTTTCGCTGAGCCAAGCGAAATGTCCGATGGAGCACTTTTCATTCTCAAAAATGATTACTACAGCGGACGCGTATTGGAAATCGACGGCGGAGTTCGTATTTGATCTATTTCTCAAGTGCGTCGCAAAACGCACTGCTGTATATCGTAACAATTTTGATTTGGGGCTCAAGCTGGCTCGCCATTAAGTATCAGCTTGGTTCAGTTGATCCGATGGTCTCAGTAGCTTATCGTTTTCTGTTAGCTTCTGGTCTGTCCTGGCTGTATTGCCTTATATCCCGACGTTTGCTGAGGTTCAGTTTCCGAGATCATTGTTTCATGTTTCTGCAGGGGGCAAGTCTGTTTGCCCTCAACTATTGGTTGTTCTACCTTTCTGAAATAACACTCACCAGTGGTTTGGCAGCTGTTATTTTCAGTACCATTGTTGTAATGAATACGATGAATGGTGTCTTGTTTTTGAAAAACCGTTTGGAATTACTTGTTGTAGTAGGCATAGTAATTGGGCTGTTCGGGATCATACTCGTTTTCTGGCCTGAAGTAACAGATTTTGAATCAGGAAATGAAAATTTATTTGCCATTTCTTTGGCCCTCTTGGCGACACTTCTTGCTTCAGTGGGGAATATTACTTCTGCTAGGAATCAGCGCAAAGGGATTCCTGTTGTTCAATCAAATACTTTTGGCATGACCTACGGAGCAATATTGATGTTGATTTTATCATTGTCAACAGACAGGGAATTCACTTTTGAACTGACTATCCCTTACGTCAGTTCGTTGGTATTCCTTTCTGTTTTTGCCTCCATCATAGCGTTTTGGACATATCTCACACTACTCGGTCGCGTTGGAGTAGAACGCGGCGCTTACGCAACTTTGTTTTTTCCTTTGGTAGCACTGGCAATTTCCACAGTAGCTGAAAATTACCAGTGGTCTGCTTACGCAGGGATTGGCATAGTGTTAATACTAGTTGGCAACCTGTTGATACTCAAAAAGTAGGTATAAAAATATTAAGGTTAGGTTTGTTGATTACTACTTCTAACAATTTACTCATTTTGAGTCGCAACATATTCTTCGATACAACTCAAATGGTAGTCGATTGAATCTTGAGGAAGGAAACTAGCACGAAAGCTGTTTTTTGCAATTTCTGTTACATCTTTAAGGCTTAAATTTAAGGCCCTTTGTGTAACCAGAAAGTTGTCGTTAATGTAAGCACCAAAATATGCGGGATCATCAGAATTTATGGTAACGCAAAGCCCTGCATTTAGCATTTCTTTGAGGTTATGATCTTCCATTTTTTCAAAAACGCGTAACTTAGTATTTGAAAGTGGACAGACAGTAAGAGGTACCTTTTCTTTTAGCAAACGCTCCATCAGTTTTTCGTCTTCTGTACACTTTACTCCGTGGTCAATCCTAGAAACTCCGAGCAAATCCAATGCCTGCCAAATGTATTCTGCTGGTCCTTCCTCGCCGGCATGTGCCACTTTCCGAAGGCCTTCTTCAGAGGCCTTTGCAAAAACACGTTCAAATATCTTCGGAGGAAACCCATCTTCAGAGGAATCAAGTCCAACACCTTCAATCCATTCCCTGAACAGCAGTGCTTGCTGCAGAGTTTCCATAGCAGCCTCTTCACTCAGGTGACGTAAAAAACAAAGTATCAAATAGGAAGTCATTCCGAATTGCTGTTTAGCTTGCTCCAGGGCTTTATGAATACCAGTGATTACTTTTCTCATGGGAACCCCGCGGTCAGTATGAGTTTGCGGATCAAAGAAAATTTCGACGTGTTTTACATTTTCGTCGTTTACCCTTTCTAGATAAGCCCATGTCAGATCAAAAAAATCTTCTGTCTCCAAAAGAACTCCCGCACCGGCATAGTAAATATCTAAAAAAGATTGTAAATCACTAAATTCATAAGCCTCGCGTACTTCTTCTACTGAAGAAAAAGGCAAATCCACCTGATTCCGGTCTGCCAGTTTAAACAGCAATTCTGGTTCCAGTGAGCCTTCGATGTGCAAATGTAATTCGGCTTTTGGAAGTTTCTTGATAAATTCTTCAATCATTGTTTATCAATTATTGGAAATTTTGGGCAGTTAATTACTAACGTATGAAACCCCTAATAGTTCAGACGTTGATTTTGCTCCAGAGACGCTCCGGAACTAGGCGCATAATTTTGGTAATAAATGACCACGGCCATACTGGAACTGCAGATGACCAAATCTTTTTTTCGATCATGTCTGCCATTAAGCGAGCTCCTTTTTCTGCAGATATAACGAACGGCCTAGATTTTCGATGAGTGTTAATCGGAGTGTCGATAAATCCAGGATTAAGAACGGTAACTACGATTTTATGCTCTTTGAGTTTATTTCGGATACCTTCCATATAAGTTGACAGTGCTGCTTTGGAAGCAGAATATGCCGGAGTGCTTGAAAGTCCGCGGAAACCCGCGACTGATGAAATAGCGACGATTTGTCCTCCTCCCTCTTTCTTTAAAATATCTGTACCTGCATCAATTGTGGCTATAGCGCCAAGCAAATTTATTTCAATGACGTTACGATCCAGATAAAATGTCCCCTCACCAGGATGACTCCGTTCGGCAACTCCAGCGTTCGCAATTACAATCTCTACTCCACCAAGTTCTTCAGCCATTCTAGATAACACTTCCTGAACTCTTTTGAATTCCACAACATCTAGTTTAGCAATGACAACTTTGGTCTCTCTACTCAACTCATCTCGCATTAACTCAAGTAACTCAAGTCTTCTTGAACACAAACCCAACGCATAACCTCTACGGGAAAATTCAAACGCCAACGCACGGCCAATACCAGTACTGGCTCCCGTAATCAAAATGGATTTTGACATTTTATCATTCCGATCCGCTGCCACGTCCTATCATCCAGCCTACCCCAACTCCAACTCCAACCCAGATTGTTGTAGAAAGACTTCCTGAAGTAAAGAGCCAAAGCATTAAATACGCTGCCAATACAAGTAACTGAATTTGCCGCTGACTCTGAAATAGATTGCCCAATTCTTTTAGTTTTGTGAAAGTTTCCTGAATAATGTTGTCCATAATATCCTATTAAATTGATCGTTTTCTAGTTATTACGTTTATTGATATTCCTTGTTGTCACAAACTTTCTTGGAACAGTTTCATTTCACGATAAGCAAAAATCTTATTTAAGAGACTAATTCTACTCTTGTTTTAACATCAGTTTCTGTTGCAAGTTTGTTTCTTACTTCTTCAATCTTTATTTCAACCGTTCTGAGACAATTTTGATATGGAGACATCAAGTAATATAATCCTCCTAAGATTATTGTAATAACACTGATAATAACTAAAATTTGTTTGAAATTCATTTTAATTTATTAAATCCAAACATCATTTTCAGAAGTTAAATCTCCACCTGTGTCACCAGTATTAATAACACCTCTTGGTTCAATAATAAGAACTTTGCATTCTTCAAATGCAAAAGGTTTGTGCTGTTCACCTTTTTTAACAACAATCATTTCACCTTCTTTTAAGGTTACTTTAAAATCTTTGAATTCAATCCCCATAAAACCTTCTATAACAAGAAAAACTTCATCAGTCTCCTTATGTTCATGCCAAGTAAATTGCCCTTTTATTTTGACTAATTTGAATTGATAGTCATTCAATTCTGCAATGACTTTTGGGGACCAATGTTCATTAAATAATTCAAATTTTGATTGAAGATTAATTGGTTTGTTCATACTTATGTGTTCTTTCAAATCAGTTTAAATTTCAAAATCTGCAACTGACTAAAAGATCTTTTTGTGTCCTAATATTTTCTTTCAACAGAGTCATTACGATGGGAAATATTTTCATAGATCTAACTTTCTGCCAACATTTGCAACTGACTTAATGATCATCTCAGTCATGTCTTTTCTTTGATGTTCAGGTAGTTCCAGAATCATTTCTCTGCATTTTTCTACGTTACCCTTTAGTGCTTCACGTTGAATAATTTGTAAATGATCATGCCTCCATAAATGCTCCGGATGCTTTATTTGTCCGTCGCATTCTGGAATGTTATTTCTTCCCTGTTCTTTTTGTGCCTCTCTTTTCTCTGTAGCGTTTAAGTAATTAAATCTATAAGTCATAAAAACTCTCTATCTGCTGGTTATAATGAACGTTTTTTTAAAATTCTTGTTTCCCCCTCATACTTGTATTCCTCAGACCAAGTGTGACTTTCATGACGATTCATTTTCCAATTCTTCAATTATCCTTCATGAATTTTTCCATTTGGAACTCCATTCTTAATATCACATTGATATTTTATGTGATTCCCCTTTTTCACAAAACTTTTGAAGACAAAACCATAATAATTATATCATCTAAAAAGAGTTTCACCTTTGTGATTATCTCCAATCACAGGTGAAGAAAAAAGAAGGAAGGAGATGAGAATGATGACTAGGTGTTTCACAAAGTTTCCTATAAGTGTTTAGGTTAATCCAATATATACCATAACTTGAGGGATTATTCAATAAATGGGGATTTTACTTGGAGGTGTATCTAACTTGTGAAGAATTAAGTGGTGGAGTGAAATAAATTATTTGTTAATTTATCCATTAGTTTGTTATTCTATTAATCGAAGACTGAAGAAAAACGTTACTAGGTGGGTTCTTTAGATGGATATTTAAGATAGTTGAACGGAGTCAACGAGTGATTCTAGATATTGGATTAAACGTCTTTTTTAAAAATGTACAATAAAATCAGTAAGCCGTAGTGACAGAATTGGTAGACGTGCTAGTTTCAGCAATGGAGTGGGAGTTCGAGTCTCCCCTTTTCATTCTAACCATTCTACGCAAGTGTAATTCTACACGAATTCTTGCAAT
>SHAT01000091.1 GCA_004213175.1 Pseudomonadota bacterium
CAAGAAAAGACAATAAGCCTTGAAAAAATGGCTGAACAACTTCAAGAAGTAGGTTTTTACAGTCAAAGTCAGGAGGTGCCTCTGGACTTGATTTTGCAAAATAAAGCATACTTTCAGTTTGAAGGTATCCTAGATCCAGCCTGGCGTCGTGGTGATTCTATTTGGAGTTTAGTTGAAGATGAGACCCTGGAAACTGTGCTAAATAAAGTTAGAGATCTGAGACAAAGAAAAAAACTCGAAGACTTCATGAAACAACATGATCTTCCCCGAAATAATTCAGGACAAGTCACATTCACGATTGCACGAAAGAAACCATTAACAACAATTCAGAAAAAAGTATCCTGACATTTTTTAAAAGGGCATGAGACTTTCTAAATAAGGATACTTACTCTGTCGTCCTGAGTGATAAAAATTAGGAACGTTCAATCGGCGAAGATTTATAGACCTCCTCTAGGATTATCTCTACCAGCTTGAATTCCGACTGACCATTGACATCTTCAAAATAAATATGACTTGGCCAGGAAGAACTGACATAATTGTCCTCAGGCAGATCAACGGTCTCACAAACACGTTTGATTGCTTCGACAAACGATCGCGACTCTTCGCGAATCTCGACCTTTGTAGCCTCCAAATCATCAATACTGTTACGGTCGATCTGGGGTGAACCGATACCCGATGTAAGAGGCATATTACGCTTTATTGCCTGTTCTTCGTAAAAGGAGATATCCACCTTGTCCGCCTCAAGCCTCATAATGAAAAGTGGGTTGACACTGACTTTGGCATCAGTCAGCTCAATCAGTTTATCTTTGTCTGGCGCCATGCCATCTGAAGTTTTGCGACGCGAAGAACGAACCTTCTTCTTCACCTCAGCCACAAAATCTCCACGAAAATTATTGTCGAAGACCCGGTCAGCATAGGGTTTTTCTCTTAACATGTGCCTGATAGAACGTATTGACATAGTCTTACAGTTCTCTGGCCCTATGAAGAAAGGTGATCCTGAGGCATCTGACAATTCAACCCATCCATTCGGAAATTTCTTAAAATGATGATCCATCCACGGTGCCAGAACCATATCTCCTAGATGGTCAAGCATCGAATTCACGGTGTCCGGATCATTCACTAAATCTGCTAGTAGTGGCTCCTGCCCATAGATATCAGCTGCTAGGCTATATGGCGCTGATATTTGCAGAAGAGGTGGCATCCCTGTCAGCTCTTCAGTGACACTCAGGATATCATCGATCGACTTTGGAACACCTTTAGTGAAATCAGGTGTCTCAAGCAGATGCCAGTTGTCCTTATTAATTAAAATAGAATCCGGATCCGCCCCGGGTGGGAACCTGTCAGGGTACATCATCTTTTGTCCCAACGATTCACAAGTAAAGGCATAAAGTGCCCATGTCATGTAAAACTTGTGTACCCCCAAAAGGCGACTCACGGCCAGATTGGTGCGAACATACCTATACGGATCCGTATTGTAGTACTCCCGAGACTCGATTCCATAAAGATCATGGACCAACGCCAATGCAAGCATATGTACCGATGCAGTAGAATTGACCTGATCGGGTGGCGCAAGGATGCTAAAGTTTTCATCGAACTCACCCTCAATTGCTGCATCAAAGAACTGAGTCATTTCTTTTTTTGCTTCCTTATCTCCAGCTTGCCAGCCCTTCAATAGCTGAAGCCCCGTTGGGAATGCATAGTTTTCAATCTTGGACATGGGTCAACCTATCCTTACCGAAAGTAAATATACATCAACATTAGTAATCATCGGATTCCCTCAAAAAATTAGAATTTGTCTGAGTGCCTCACCGTCATCCAGACGATCCAAAGCCTCATTCAGTCCATCAAAGCTAAACCGTTCACCAATCAGTTTTTCAACAGGAAGGCTTTCATTCTTATAGAGTTCAATATAACGAGGAATGTCACGAGTTGGGACACAACTCCCCATGTAACTACCTTTAATGACTCTTTCCTCAGCTGGAATAGAGAGATGAGATAGTGTAATTTTAGCGTCAGGACCAGGCATACCCGCAACAACAGTCATTCCCCCGCGCTTCGTAATCTGATACGCCAGATCCAAGGCTGGAGGTACACCTGCCGTTTCGAAAGCATAATGTACTCCGCCGTCTGTAAGATCAAGTATTTTCTCAGTACAATTTTTTTGGGTTGAGTTAAAAGTTTCATGTGCACCTAATTGTCTGGCTATCTTCAGTTTTTTTTCATTGACATCAACTACGACAACTTTTCCAGCACCTGATGCAATCGAGGCAAGCAATGCATTCAGACCGACCCCCCCCAACCCTACAATCGCAACAGACTGCCCAGTACCTATCTTAGCAGTATTTACAACCGATCCCACTCCAGTAACTACTGCACAGCCAAAAAGAGCGGCTACTTCGAAAGGTATACTTGGATCTATTTTTACAAGAGCATTTTGTGAAATCACTGCATATTCGCTGAAGGCTGCAACTCCAGAATGGTGAAAGATGCGCTCACCCTTATTATGAAGTCTCGTCGTACCATCAATGAGTGTACCGGCTTTATTGGCAATTGTAGCAGGTTGACAGAGTGCTGGCCGCCCCTCCTGACACATATCACACTGCCCGCAGCTAGCCACATAAACCGGCACCACATGATCACCCACTGAAAATCCCTCAACTTCAGGGCCAACTTCACAAACAACCCCTGATGCCTCGTGCCCAATAACCATCGGCATCGGCCTGCCTCGCTCACCTGTAATAGCAACAAGATCTGAATGACAAAGTCCAGCAGCCTTTATCTGTACTAAAACTTCCCCTATCTGAGGTGGATCGAGTTCAAGCTCCTCTATGCTTAGCGGAAGGCTTTTCATATATGGTCGGGGTTTTCCTGACTCTCTTAATACAGCAGCTTTAACTTTCATCGTTGATTTTAACTGGTTATGACTTAAATCATTTTTTTCAAGAAACCTGATTAAGTGTTTCGTTAATGGAATCTTCCAGGATACCCATTCCTTCTGCAATAATTTCGTGGGTGACCGACAGTGGTACAAGTATGCGAATTACATTTCTTGCGGGACCAGCCGTAACCAGGACAAGACCTTTAGAAAGTGCAACCTTAACAATTTCTGCTGTAAGTTCTGCTGCAGGTTCGTGAGATTTAAGATCACTTACTAATTCAATAGCATTCATACATCCTAAACTTCTAATATCACCTATACAATTCCATGGGTTCCTGTCCACCATTTCTTGGAAGTGCTTGTCTATAAGAGTACCTAGCTTAAGTCCCTTTTCGAGTAAATTTTCTTCTTCTATAACGTCAAGAACAGATAGAGCAGCAGCGCATGCCAATGGATTTCCACCAAAAGTACCTCCAAGCCCTCCTGGAGGCACACTATCGATTATCGTTTCACGTCCAACTATGCCAGATAATGGAAGTCCTCCCCCCATGCTTTTTCCTATACATGTTAGGTCTGGAGCAATCCCGAAGTGATCCATCGCGAACATCTTCCCAGTGCGACCAAACCCTGATTGAATCTCATCGGCTACCATAACAATTCCATGTTCGTCACAAAGTTCACGTAAATATTCCAAGAACAATGGTTCCGCTATGTTGTATCCCCCTTCCCCCTGAACTGGTTCAAAGAAGGCAGCGGCAATCTGAGTAGGCTCTATTTCGCTTCCAAACAGGGTCCCAAATGCACGTTTAGTATCATCAAGGGTAATTTTATGATATTTATCAGGAAATGGAATTCGGTAAATTTCCGTTGGGAATGGCCTAAATCCAATCTTAAAAGGTTTCATACGGGCACTTAACCCCATTCCCATGTAAGAACGTCCATGATAACCATTTGTAAAAGTAATTAAACCGGGTCGTTGAGTGTAAAACCGTGCAATTTTTACTGCATTCTCGACAGCTTCACCACCTGCAGAAAAAAACAACGATTTCTTCCTGAATTCTCCTGGAGCAAGAACATTCAGTCTTTCAGCAAGCTGAATATAATTTTCATAAGGACTTATCTGGAAACAAGTATGAGTGAAAGCTCGTGATTGTTTTTCAATTGCTGAAATCACCTTGGGATGCCCATGACCTACGTTCTGACAGCCGATTCCACCCCCAAAATCAATATAACGATTTCCTTCTACATCCCAAACTTCTGCTCCCTGAGCTCTGTCTGCAACAAATGTGGATGAGTAAGCGAGTGCCCGTGCTACGCTCTCATTTCTGCGCTGGTCAATTTCAGCGTTAGTTGTCATTTTGAATCCTTTTCCAAAATATTAATTATGAACTTGTTGTAAGTTAGCTGTTTATAAAAATTGTATATAATACAAAATTATCTAAGATAACCTGCAAACAATTTAAACTGAGTAGTCAGTCACGTGGTTTCAACCCTAAAACTATATAATTCTATAAAACAGAAATCCATCTAATCTCAAAATAGCAAGTGCATAGAAATAAATTCCTAAGCCAGATTTTGATAATTATAAGACTTTGTGTATTCCAGCCGGAGAAATGAATCCGGCTGGATATTAATGATGATCAGAATTTTTTTAGATCAAGAAATTATGGAAGCATTGAGGCTACTTCTTCAGACAATTCCTGTTGAAGCGCTACCATATCATCTGCTTCACCTGTCACAATTGACTCTAGTGCATCATAGATGAGTTGAGTGATTGCAAGGCTGTTGTCACCAGGATAAGCTATCCACTCTTGGAGTAGACCCGCCTGACGAACAGCAGTGTGCTTGTTGGGATTATCCCTGTAAAAGTCTCCCAACATCTCATTGGCAGCTTTGTTTGGAGGCATATAACCCGTGGTTTTCGCAACAACAGCGGCACCTTCACCCGATGTACAGTACTTCACGAACTTCCATGCAGCATCAATTTCTGCTTTACTTCCGGTGGAAACCATCATAACTGAATTGCCGCCTGCGGGTAATCCCGCTGGAGGTCTTCCCATTCCAGGAAATTCGGATGTTTTGTAAACAAAATCACCCTTTGCCCTTTCAATATTTCCAACGGCAGAAGTTGACCAGAAGAACATTGCTACTTTTGCAGCATTAAATGGCTTAGCTGCATCACCTGCAGCAAGATTCTGCATTCTACAACCTCTGAACAATTTCTTCATTGTATTCAGAGCATTTAAGCCTGCTGCTCCATCAAAGTTTACCTTACCATTTTTAAGAATGGGTTCCCCTTGGCTCCACATCAATGCTTGGAAAAACCAGTTACCCGTTATATTCCAACCCCAGAAAAGTGGGTTGTCGTATCCAACTGCCCTTAACTTGTCACAGGCATCAATGACTTCATCCCATGTGGCAGGAAAATCTTTTATACCAGCCTTTTTCAGTGCATCCATGTTATAGTTACCAACTGGGAGTGATACTGAAAATGGCAACCCATATACTTCCCCATTAAATGTACCCAAATCTAACATAGCCTTGTGATAGCCATCCTTAGCAAAATTCGCTTCTTTTGCTATAAATGGTTCAAAGGACTTTGCAATCCCCTTTTCTACAAACATAGACTGCCGATTAAGACCCTGAAAAGTTACATCAGGCAGTTTACCTGCAACTGATTCACGCAGAATCGTATTCGCCGCATCTTCATAGTTATCATAGGTAGCACGTAACTTAACCTTGATACCAGGGTTAGCTTTTTCGAACATAGGTACGATTGAGTCCTTAATTGTCACATCGAACAATGATGAATATGGATAACCAACCTCAATTGTTACGGCAGAAGCAGCAGATGATACAAAAAGAACCAAGGCCGCCGAAACTGCTGTAAAAATATATTTGATTTGCATAAAGCAACTCCTTCTCATGAAGCCCCGTTAACTGTGGAAGACAGAATGGGGCTCCCCAGGTTCTGACTTCCCGAAACGGTGAAAAGATCTAAGAAAAACCGATCTCCTAGATTGAACTCACCGTTATTTCATGCCCGTTAGTGTTATCCCCTCTATGAATCTGCGTTGAGCTAATAAAAAAGCGACTACTAGAGGTGCAACAATTACAGTTGCAGCCGCCATTAGGGGACCATATTCATTACCATCCATATCTGATTTAAACATTCTAAGTCCTAGTGGAGGTGTCATCAGGTCCTGGTCACCAGTGATTACGACCCTGGGCCAGTAATAATCATTCCAATGCGCAACTACCGAGAAAATAGCAAAGGCAAGTAAGGCTGGTATTGCAGTTGGAAGCATAACTTTCCAAACTATGGAGAACTCACTCATACCATCCATTCTTGCAGCATTGATTAAATCATCAGGTACAGTCTTGAAAAACTGGCGCATTAAAAAAATACCGAAAACTGATATTG
>SHAT01000092.1 GCA_004213175.1 Pseudomonadota bacterium
TTGACTGGAATGTGTAACCCCTCCTCATATGGATCAGCCTGAACTTCCCCAAAGAGAGTCGCAACTGCAACATAACCTGCAGGAACCTTTTGATAAAGTGATGAACCAAACCACAAAAAAACTACAACTACAATTATGATGAATATCAGTGATTTTGGTATTTTTATATTTTCCATGATCATTCCTTTTTTTAAAAATTTGTTATAAATATTAAAAATTTAAATTTATTATTATCCTTTTAAACTACGTATAATCTGAAATTAGGCAAGTAATAAATTTAGGGGGATACTTAGAATCTTCCAAGTGATCTCCAGAGCATAAATAATTTTCAGGGATCAACTGTCCCTGATTAGTTAAGTTTGTTTTCAAGGATAGTTCAGTGGTCTTAATCTACAACGTTGCTAAAGAAATTTATGAATTGATGAGAATCGGCCTCAAAGCTTCACGGATAATTTCTGGAATAGCAATAGGTCGGCGTGTTTCATGATCCACATAAACATGCACAAAATGTCCTGATGCTGCGGGTTCATAATCCTCTTCTTGGAAAAGTCCAACCCGATAAGTAATGCTGCTATTTCCTATTTTTTCCACCAATAGTCCTGCATCGATGATTTGTGGGAAACATAACTCTTTGTGGAACGTACATCCGCTTTCAACAACGATCCCGATAGCCTCGAGTTTTCTTATGTCTTTTCCAGTAGAGCTAATCAAGTTTCCATTAACCGCAGTGTCAAAGTAGGAATAATAAACCACATTATTAACGTGACCATAAATGTCATCATCCATCCAACGGGTTGGAATCTTGCTCCATGATTTCAAGTCTTTACGTTCCCATTTCATAGTTTTCTCCATGTTTCTGCATTGAGTGTTTAATGATCAGTAAAATTGTCTGCAAAATAATGCAATAATTACATTTCACTTATTTTGGACACCTAATAACCTACTCCCCCTCATACATGAGTTCAGTAGCAGGATGAGTAATCCATTAAAACACCTGCCTTCCAGTCAATAGTCGGGTTGAAATAGATTGGCTCGGTATGGTATGCTTATTTCTACTTGCTGTTTCTAGGATATTTTGAGCTGATTAATACTATGCTAGGATAATTCCATTTATTGTTTTCTTACAACACATGGTGGAATTGCCTATACTTTAGCAGCAAATTTAATATTTAAGGAGTATAGAATGAGTGAATTTACTGGAAGTTGTCATTGTGGTGAAATCAGTTACACGTTTAAGGGTGAAATTTTACGACAGATCAATTGTCATTGTAAGAACTGTCGAAAGTCGTCCGGAGGGCCATATTTGGCAAATATATTTGTCTCTGAGGGCAACTTGCTTATCAAGGGGGCGCCTATGGAGTATCAGCATTTGGCAGACAGCGGGAACCAAATGACCAAGAAATTCTGTGGAAATTGTGGGGCGCAAATGTTTTCTCTCGGTAGTGGACGCCCGGGTATAGTGAGTATTCGCGGTGGAACTATTGACGATCTTGAGATAATTCAGCCTGCTATTAATATTTTCGTTTCCAGTAAAATCCAATCAACCCCGCTGGATGAAAGTCTAGCAACCTACGATAAAATGCCATCCTAAATGATTAAGAAGCTAAATGTTACTGCTATCAACGTATAGATAGCATTTGATTATTGGGGGGATTTTTTTCATAACGTCCGCCACCATAGTCCAAGGGTGGTAGAGTAACCGACCGTTGAGCTATCGATGTTCCCAGATTCATTAAGAACATAGACGGTGGGGAAGGCATGGATGTGATAGGTGTTGAGTAGTTCCGAACTCCCGAGTAGCACAGGCACATCTAGAGTATTGCGCTCCAAAAAAGCTTCAACACTATGTAAACCCTTGTATGAAAGTGCAACAGCGAAGATCGAGACCGATTCTTCATTCAAGACTCTCCTAACCCAGTTGAGATTGCTGATACTGATATCGCAGACTTTGCACCACGGTGCAAAAAAGAAGAGCAGTACCCTACGTCCACGTAAATCTTCCAGAGCAACAGTTGAACCGGAGAGCAAAGGTAGCCGGAATGATGGTGCAGGTGTTTTTACAGGAACCAAGTTACGCTCTTGCCATGCTGTCACCACCACAAAAATTGTGAAGATAAGCAGCCCGTTTATTAGCCATCGTTTCCAGTTTATACAATATTTCATTTTTCTGCAGATCCTATTTCTGCAATTTTATCCATAGTTTCTTTGATACGTTGTTGTCATTCCGGACCTTGTTTAATCCTAATCCGCTCTTCTTATAGTGAATATGCCTAAGATAACCAAAACTAGGCTATTAATCATCCATAAAGGTGGTACAAAGTCGTCTCCGATGTTTGATAACTGTTCAGGGCTCAAGATGGCAAGAAAAGCAAACATTACAAATGAGGTAAGTGATAATAAACCCGATAACCAATTAGGGAAAAGGTTTGTTCGTAAATATCCTATTCCAGTTATGGTTATTCCAAAATACATAATGGACCAACCTGTCCAGGCGATCGCTTCTCCAATTGAATCAGATTCAGCACTTAATTTTGCACTATTTATAGCATCTGAAACAAGTCCCATACTCAAACCAACAACTATTATTAGTAACCCGGCGTCTATGAAAGTATTTCTTACAAAATTTCTAGTCATCATAAAAGATAGTGGGATAGTAACCAATGCATAAGCTGCAATTTTTTCTGTATGCCCCTTATCTAGGAGACCTGTTTCGCCAAGACCCATATAAACTACGATTGAACCGAGTCCAGCGATTATAAAGAGAATTCCATTAACCATTTTATCTGTCATAATATACCTTCCTATTAATTAAATTATCATTCTAAACACACATTAATGCTAATATCTACTTAAAAGGCAATTTATATCAGGAGCCCAATCTAATTGAACTGAATTCTCAATCTTAAAAATAATTAAAATAATTTATTTACAAATAATTCAATATTAGATGCACACTGAATTATTGGATTTAATAAAATACTTTAGTATAATTCTTCATAATTCATCTCTCCCACCCTCATTGAAAAATAATCAAAATGATGATAGTGTCACGTTTTATTTACTTCGATTCTTGATTTAGTTTGGTATTTTGGGAGTTATTTAAGAGCGTTTATGCATAGACATGTATTTTTTAAATTTCTTAATTCTTCAAGTAACTGATAAACGATATAGAAAAAATAGTTTAAGAGACGGTCAAGTCTTAAATGACATCTAAAAAAATTAACTATCGTAAAGGTGTGGTGCTGGTGCTGGCGGCAGGAATTTGCTGGTCCTTCATGGGGCTGGGGATCCGCCACATTGAAGTCGCCAATGTATGGCAAATACTATTCTTTCGCTCTCTGGCGCTAACCCCTTTATTACTTATAGTCTTAACTTTGCGAGCTAGAGGCAATCCTTTTATCATTGTCCAGAGGTCTGGCTTAGCTGGGGTAATTGGTGGAATTTCGTTGGTGTTTGCTTTTTCGGGCGGCATTTTAGCTATCCAGACAACATCCGTGGCAAATGCTATGTTTTTATTTGCTGCAGCACCATTCTTCGCGGCGGTTTTAGGTTGGTTGGTCCTCAAAGAACACGTCAGAAACGTGACGTGGATATCCATGATAGCAGCGTTAGTGGGTATCGTTATCATGGTCTGGGAAGGCATTTCTATAGGTCGGATAATTGGTAATGTAGCTGCATTGATATCTGCGTTAGGTTTTGCGTTTTTTACGATTACTCTGCGCTGGAAAAAATTAGAAGACATGTTACCCAGTGTTTTTCTGGGTGGCTTTTTTGCTATTATTATCGCTGGGGCATTATGTCAGATTAAAGGATACGGGCTTGATGTTCCAAATCGCGACATTTGGATTGCTTTAGTTTTGGGTTTTTTCCAGGTTGGTGCGGGACTTATACTATATACCTTGGGCTCAAAAGCAGTTCCTTCAGCAGAATTGGCGCTGCTTTCCATGACTGAGGTCGTTTTTGGGCCATTCTGGGTATGGATTTTCCTTGGTGAAACAGCTGGAGGGTATACATTGCTTGGCGGTATGATTCTGTTGATTTCTATAGCTAGCAACTCTTTTTTGGGACTTACTTCTAAAACCTACATTGACACCTGAAATACTTTTACAATTACAGGTAGTTTAGCAATTGTTTCATTTGGATAAACAATCAAAAGTAAATGTGAATTTTATTAAAAATAAATATATAACGAAGTTGTGATAAAAAAACATTATAATTCTGACTCACCGGATAGTAACGATTAAATTTAATTCATTTAAAAATTATTGAGGTTGAACATTAGATACCTAAATTTATCCATAAAATTTTTCTAGAAGGATAGAATGTTATTAGATACTACTAATAAAAAGGCTATTTGCTTTGAAAACAGCTATGTATTGTTGGGAAAAGAGTTTTACGCAAGCGTAAAGCCAACACCAGTAGAAATGCCCTGTATTGTCAAACTTAATTATAGTCTAGCTCTAGATTTAGGTTTCGACTTTTCTGAGTTTGAGCAGGGGGAATTGGCTGAGATTTTCTCTGGCAATCAAATCCTGCCTGGTGCTGAACCTCTTGCGATGGTTTATGCAGGTCATCAATTTGGTAATTTAGTCCCGCAGTTGGGAGACGGACGTGCCATTCTACTCGGAGAAGTTATTGATAATTCTAATTTTCGTCGTGATATTCAACTAAAAGGAGCAGGCCTTACCCCATTCTCCAGGCAAGGAGACGGGCGTGCTGCACTCGGACCAGTACTTCGAGAATATATTATTAGCGAGGCGATGTATGCACTTGGAATACCCACAACTCGCTCGCTGGGCGTTGTCACCACAGGAGAACCTGTATATCGTGAAAAAGTTTTGCCGGGCGCTATCCTCACTAGGGTTGCCTTGGGTCATGTGCGTGTCGGAACTTTTCAATATTTTTCTTTACAACGTGATGAGACGGCCCTGAAAAAGCTCGCTGATTATGTTATTGATCGAAATTATCCTCTTATCAAAAAAGTTAAAAATCCCTACTTGAAACTTCTGGAAGAGTTGATGGACAGACATGCGAAGCTAGTGACTCAGTGGATGCAAGTTGGTTTTATACATGGCGTTATGAATACCGACAATATGGCAATTTCTGGGGAGACGATTGATTACGGACCATGTGCTTTTATGGATACTTTTGATCAGACAAAAGTGTTTAGTTCGATCGATCATATGGGTCGATATGCTTATGGTAATCAGCCTTCTATATTACAATGGAATCTGGCTCGATTTGCGGAAACGATCCTTCCATTAATTGATAAGGTCCCTGATCATGCAGTTGCTCTTGCGAATGAAGTGATCGAAACATATCCTGAATTATTTAAATACTATTGGTTGTCCGGTATGCGGAGAAAACTTGGGCTGTTCACATCAGAGACGGAAGATGAGGCCCTAATTCAATCTCTGCTAGATATAATGCAGGAAAACGAAGCCGACTTTACAATGACGTTTAGAAAACTTTGCTATGCTGCGCGTGGTTCTGGACAGGAAGGTTCACTTCGGGATTTGTTCAAAGATTCAAAATCCTATAAGAAATGGGCCTTAAATTGGCGAGCTCGGATGTCAAGAGAATTAAAAACTCCTGACGATCATTTTGAATTAATGCGTCAGGCAAATCCTGCTATTATACCTCGTAACCATCGCGTTGAACAAGCTCTCGCAAGTGCTGTGGATGATGGCGATTTTGGACCATTTGAAACGTTTTTGGAATTACTCTCGTCACCCTACGTAGAACCAAAAAGTCATACTGAATATTTGGCACCACCTAAACCAGAGGAGAACGTTCTTCAGACATTTTGTGGAACTTAATATAAAAACTCAAAGGTATGAGTTTTTTAACCATTAAATTCAATAATTCAATTTAATTGTATTTTTTGGATTAGTATGTGTTTTTTCATATTCTTCTGGAGCTAGAAAACCTACTGATTGTCGATTCCAGAGGTGAGAATAGATCAGTGAATTTTTAACCAATTCTTCGTGAGTTCCAGATTCAACCACATTCCCTTTTTTGATAACCACAAGACGATCCAACTGAGAAATAGTGGAAAGTCGGTGGATTTATAGCCAATTATACGGCTTATAGACACCTATATGGACACCTTATTATTTCACTTAGGTGGAGTCATTAATTCTTCACAGTCAAACACCCTCCATAAAATTCTTCATCTCTCGTAAAATATACTTCAACAATCCTGCTATCTCAGTTACATATTTTTCATATTG
>SHAT01000093.1 GCA_004213175.1 Pseudomonadota bacterium
AATTATATGCAGTGTATTTTTTTCTAAATTCCCAAGTTGATGCGGTACACCTTTTGGTATGTAAGCAGACTCATTTTCTTTCAGCAATAATTTTTCATCTCCCCTCTGCACATTAGCAATACCCTGCAAAACAATCCAGTTTTCGCTACTCTGCTTATGACATTGACGAGGCATTCTTTCTCCTGGCATGATTTCCAACATGCGTATACGGCAGCCCTCGTTTTCTAAGATGGTTGTGGCACTCCCCCAAGGTCCCGTCACTGTTGTGTGGAATTTATATTCCTGACGATCTTCTCTTTTCAATGTTTCTACAAGTTTTTTCACGTCCTGAGAGCAGTTCATGTCACAAACCAACAAAGCATCATCAGTGTCAACAATTATCAAATTTTCAACACCTATACTTGTAACAAGCTTTTTACCACTGAAAATTAAAGAATTATTTGTATTATGTGTTATTACATTACCGCGTAAAAAATTGCCATGAGAGTCTTTTTTAGAAACTTTAAAAAGACTTTCCCAACTGCCTAAATCACTCCATTCCATTTCAACCGGCAAAACAGCAACATTTTTTGATTTTTCCAGCAAAGCATAGTCAATTGATTCACCCTCTATAGATTCATAGATTTCTCGAATTCTTTCCAAATCATACAGATTCTTTCCGAAGGTTAACTTCTTCTCAAAAGCTGTCAACAATTTAGGTGCATATTTTCGAAATTCATTACGCCATGTTTCTGCTGTTGCCATAAAAATACTTGCATTCCAGGTATAATCATTAGATGAAATATATTTTTGTGCAGTTGCCTGGTCTGGTTTCTCCACAAATTCTGCAACTTTAAAGCCGACTTCCAATGGATCACCGGACTTGATATATCCGTAACCTGTCTCGGGACGATCAGGCTGAATACCAAAAGTAACAATATATCCTGAATTTGCCAACTTTTCAGCACTTTTCAAAGCACTTACAAATTCTTCAGGCGCCTTTATCAGGTGATCTGAAGCCAATACAACTACCGGCTCCTGTCGTTGATTCTCAGGAATCTGTAAAACACCCCAAAGAATTGCTGGAGCAGTATTCCTGCTCAATGGCTCAATCAGCAGTTGTTCCAAACAATAATGCGGATATATTTGTAGCATTTGCTGCCGTAGTACTCCAACGTGTTCGTTAGATCCTATTACATAAATATTTTCCGAAGAGATAAGTGATTCCAAGCGAATACACGTTTCTTGAAACAATGACTCATGAGTTGAGTCTAGATTAAGAAATTGTTTAGGTGTCACGCTTCTACTATATGGCCAGAGACGAGTACCGGTTCCACCTGCAAGAATCATTGCAATCATAATATTATTTTCAACAATGTTTAAATTATTTTCATATTTTCTGGAGATATATTTCGAAAATCTAGAAATTTAAAAATTAACCCTATAGATGCCAGGCCAATCTCTGAATAGCCCCATACCTAATTGAAAAGAAGAAACGTGAAGATAGAGGCGTAATATAATTATAGTTTAAAGAGGTTCAAGCATGATACTGAAATCAATTATTTTAAATAATTGGACTTTTATTAATGCTGCTAATCAGTTAAGACATTTACTTAGTGAACTACTGAGATTATTTAGTAATGTAAAGTACAATTCTGTTCCAGATTCAATGCCAACTCCTAAAGGGTCAAGAGTTCCTATTTTTACTTTCGTGCCTGTAATAACAGTCTGCAATAATTTTGGTGAAAACTGCGGTTCTCTAAAAATACAGATGATTCTTTCTCTTTTAATCGTCTTCTGAACCTCCATTAGTCTCCTTGCACTTGAACCATAGTCAATGTGGAGAGTAACTGAACCAACAGCATTTAGTTTATAACTTCTCTCAAAATATTGATATGCATCATGGAATACTAAATATGGTTTTTCAGCAACTTTAGCCATTTTTGCTTTCATATCAAGATCGAGGAGATTAAGACGGAGGGCATATTTTTCTCCATTTTTATGATATTTTTGTCGGTTTTGGGGATCCATTTCAGATAATACTTTAACTATTTTTTGACTGATTATTTTTGCATTTTGTGGATCCAGCCAAACATGAGGATCTGTTCCGGAGTAACTTTCTGTTTCATCTTCTGCAGAATGATACTTAACAGAATCAGCGTCATATAAATGCCAACCTTTATTTGAACGCATCGGCAAGAGTTTTAGACCTTCTATTTGCTGCAGTGAAACCAACTTAGCTCTGCTGGCCAGAGACTTTAGAGGTTTTGTCAAAAAACCTTCTAATTTTGCACCTCCCCAAAAAACAATATCCGACTGTTGCAAGTCCTCTGCAGAACTCGGACGAATAGCATATGAATGTGGGGAATAATTGCCTTTCATCAGCAGAACAGGTGTTGAAAGGCCCTGCATAATTCCTGAGACAAGTGAATGATATGGTTTTATGGAAACCACTACATTTAATTCTGATGCAAATATAAACTTAGTAATGCATAGTATCGAGAGCGCCAAGAAAAAGAATAATTTTGTTTTCATTACTATCGAGTTTTTACTTTGCAGCTTTGCTTTGAGATGTGGAATATGTTACAAATAATAACTTTAAAATAACTCTGATTCACTAATTTGTCAATGTCAAGCAACATAGAAAACGCAGAATATCAGACTCAAAAAGAAGGACATAAAGATATTCTACTTCAGACTCAGGATCTTTCTTTAGTGTCAGGAGGACGTACATTGATCTCTAATATTACACTAGATGTATCTGCTGGTGAAATTGTAACTGTCATTGGCCCAAATGGAGCAGGAAAAACCACCCTACTACGTTTACTCCTCGGGTTAATAACTCCGAATGCAGGAATTGTTTTCAAAAAACCTAAACTAAGAATAGGTTACCTACCCCAAAAAATTCATGTTGACCCAATTCTTCCACTTTCTGTCAGCAGGATAATGAACATTACTGGAAATTATTCCAGCATACAAATTAATAATGCACTTGAAGAAACAGGGGTAGTCTCTTTGAAAGAAAAACCTATCTTCCAACTTTCAGGTGGTGAATTTCAGCGTGTAATGCTGGCACGAGCTCTATTAAGAAGCCCGGAACTGTTAGTGCTCGATGAACCTGTTCAAGGTGTAGACTACATGGGGGAATCAGAATTGTATAAATTGATCTCAAATCTCCGTACAAGACACGGATGTGGCGTACTGATGGTATCGCATGATTTACATGTTGTTATGGCGTCGACTGATCGTGTAATGTGTTTAAATCAACATATTTGCTGTGAAGGTCAACCACAAGACGTAAGTCGGCATCCAGAATATTTAAAGCTTTTTGGCTTAGACTCCGGAAGCGCGCTTGCGGTTTACAGTCACCATCATGACCACACACATCATATATCAGGCACACTACTGGAAGACGGACCATGATGATTTTAGATGACTTTTTTTGGAGAGCAGTGATTGCAGGTGTTGGAGTAGCCGTGGTTGCTGGACCGCTGGGCTGTTTTGTAGTTTGGAGAAGAATGTCCTATTTAGGTGATACGATGGCTCACTCATCTTTACTGGGAGTCGCACTCGGTTATTATCTAGAAGTTAATATAATGCTAGGAGTTTTTGCGGTTGCATTTATTGTAGCTATTTTGCTTTTTTTGTTCCAAAGACAAAAACAACTAGCCAATGATGCGATATTAAGCACGCTTTCCCATGCATCACTTGCGTTGGGGGTTTTAATGATCAGCCTGATGTTTTGGGTACGTTTAGACTTAATTGCTTATCTTTTCGGTGATATTTTGGCTGTTAGTCTCGTTGATCTTTACTGGATCTATGGGGGTGGGTTTTTAATATTATTGATATTGTTTGTTTTCTGGCGGCCATTGCTTGCAATTACATTTGATCATGAACTGGCACAAGCGGAAGGTATTCATGTTGTAAAAGTAGAATTGCTTTTCATGCTACTTATTGCCGTGGTTATTGCTTTATCAATAAAAATAATCGGAATACTGCTAGTAACTTCACTCTTAATTATTCCAGTTTCAGCTGCGAGAAGATTCAGCAAAACGCCCGAACAAATGGCTCTACTAGCTACTCTGATTGGAATGGTTTCGGTTGGACTTGGTCTATCTGCTTCACTGCAGATTGACACACCTTCAGGGCCTTCAATCGTAATAGTAGCAGTTATGTTTTTTTTCGCTGCAAACATACTTCCCCAGAAAAAATAACTATGGTTATTGCTTTTGCATTTTTTAAGTATAAATTATGTTAAATCAGTCATTATTTCAATTGTTAATCAAAAATAAGCAACAAAGAAAATACAATATTTTCTAAAGTAAAATGCAACATTCAATTAAGTTAGAAGTCACACCTGATATGATTGAACGCTATAATCGTCCAGGACCGCGATATACCAGTTATCCTACAGTTCCAGTATGGGAATTCGGAGAATTTGCCGATGATTATACTGCCTCCCTGCAAATAGAAGGGCGCAATGAAAAACCTATAGCACTCTACGTTCACATTCCATTTTGCCAACAACTTTGTACTTTTTGTGGATGCAATAAATACATCACCAAAAATCAAGAAATAGTTGAAAAATATTTGTATGCTCTAGAAAAAGAAATAGCAGGTGTTGCAGAAAGATTAGGACAGCGGAAAAAAATCGCGGAAATTCACTTCGGTGGTGGGACCCCTACTTTTCTGAATCCTGAACAACTTAGAAGAGTTGTTAGTATGATTAAATCAAATTTTGATACCATAGAGAACGGTGAGTGGGCATTTGAAGCAAACCCATCAGTGACTAACTTTGAACAAATGGAAGTTCTGTATGAACTGGGATTCCGAAGAGTCAGCTTTGGAGTGCAGGATATGGATCCAGCTATTCAACGAGCAATCAATCGAAATCAGACTTTGGAACAATCCTGGAAGACAATTAAAACTGCTAGGGGGTTAGGCTATAAAAGTATAAATTTAGACTTAGTCTACGGTCTTCCATTGCAAACTCAGTCTGGTTTTCGAAAGACTCTAGAAGAAGTTAATAAAATGCGTCCTGACAGACTGGCTGTATACAGTTTTGCTTATTTACCCGGTATGTTCAAAACTCATAAACGTGCGATCAAGGCAAAAGATTTACCCAATCCTAAAGAAAAAATTAACATTTTTATCGAAACTATAAATTTTTTTTTAGAAGCTGGTTATGTTATGATTGGCATGGACCACTATGCACTGCCTGAAGACGAACTTGCTAAAGCTCTAAAAAACAGGACTCTACATCGAAATTTTATGGGATATACTACCCTGCACAATATGTCACAGATTGGTGTGGGTGTTTCAGCTATTTCTGATTTTGGTGACAGTTATTGGCAAAACGCAAAAGATCTTGATCAATACGTGAAAGAAACCTCAATTAACAAACTAATTCCGCGCAGAGGGCTCATTATAGAAAAAGAAGACCAGCTCAGGCGAAAAGTAATTGAAACACTTATGTGTCATGGAGAAATTAGGATTTTGGATTTTGAAAATATGTATGAAATAGATTTTTGGGATCATTTTGCTGATGCCCGTAGTAAACTCGAGGAATTTGAAGTTGAGAGACTAGTAGATCTAAGTACTTCTAAAATTAAACTAACACCCTTAGGGATGCTCTTCACACGTAATATTGCAATGCCTTTTGACCGCCATCTTAAAGACGACAATGCTACTCTAAATTTTTCAAATACTGTCTAAAATCCAAGTAATAATATTTAAAAAATAACACTATTTATTTCTTGTGAAATATTTTCAATCACTTGACAAGTTCACATATTTTTATTATAATTTTAACCCTTAGAGACAGATATAATAACATCGAATACAGATAAAATTATGGCAAACAAATTTAACTCAACACGAAGATATCACAAAAAGAAAAAAAAAATTTCTGATGCTCCAACTCGGGAGCAGGTAATAGGTGCCATGGAAGATTTTCTTAAATCTGGGGGAAGTATAGAGCGTGTCACAGGACCGCAGACAGGTGATTACAAACAGCGCGCTTTCGCAAACTTCGAGGGCGATTTTGCAAATATCCTTGAAGAAGAAGAACGTTGGGACGATCTATAGCCCTATCACCAATGATTAAAAATAATTAAAAAATATTATTATTTTTTCATAATTACGAATATCTTTACCAAACAAGTGCCTCAATAAACTTAAGCATACGTCCAAAGACAATCGTACTCCTTAGACTTAAGTATTTATTCTACTTTT
>SHAT01000094.1 GCA_004213175.1 Pseudomonadota bacterium
AAAAGAGGTCACTATCAAACCAAAAATTCATGTTATCGGTACCGGCGGTACTATTTCCGGAACAGGTTCTTCTGCAACAGATGCGGCTTATGAGTCCGGTCGCGTAACTGCCTCAGAGCTCGTAGGTTCAATTGAAGGTCTGGAAAGACTGGCAGATGTTCATTCAGAAACAATGTTTGCCACAGGTTCTGAAAATCTTGGACCGCACCAATGGCGAATACTGGCACGCCGAATTGAGGAGTTAGCAGCACATTCAGACGTTGACGGAGTTGTAGTTACCCACGGAACAGACACACTTGAGGAAGCGGCTTTTTTTCTAGCGTTGGTGTGTAAAACTGAGAAACCGATAGTTTTAACAGCGGCTATGCGTCCAAGCACCGTACTTAGTGCAGATGGCCCTGCTAATCTATTTCAAGCGGTTATTACAGCAACCTCTCCGCAATTTAAAAGTCATGGATTGCTTGTAGTAATGAACGGTCTGGTGATACCAGGATGGCAAATCATCAAAACTGATTCCGTGGCACTTGATTCTTTTCATGCTTATCCAGGAGGGTCTATAGGAAAGATTGTCGGTAACAGAATTTTGGTGTCTGGATCACCAAATATTTTTCCACTGATTGGACGGTTCCACGACCACTTGTTGAATGATGATGAGTTACCGTTTGTAGAAACAGTTTTACTTCGTGGTGGTTGCGGTGATAAAGCACTTACCGATCTTGGGGTGAGTGATTGTAAAGGTTTGGTGGTAGCGGGTTTTGGAGGCGGGACAATGCCTGACAAGTTTACTGACTTACTCGCCAAAAAGGCAAGTTCCGGATGTACTGTGATTGTTTCATCTAGGGTGTCAAGAGTTACGGTTTTAGAGGAAACTATGACTTCGGTTAAAAGTAAAAATGTTTTTCCTTCAGGTTCTCTTAATACGCAAAAATCAGCATTGCTTTTGTCTCTAGCTCTGGATGCAAACCTAGATGCACAGGAACTAGGCAAATTGTTCAATGTTTTTTCTACTTAATAATCTCAACACAATTTAAGCGTGATTGCATGAATTCAAATTCAGATTTCCCTAAACGAATTATTGTTGCACTTGGCGGCAATGCGATTCATCCTGCCGGTATAAAAGGTACATCAGAGGAACAGGTTGCCATTGCTGAAGAAACGGCAACTGTTTTGTTGCCGCTATTAGAGCTTGAAAACGATTTGATCATTACCCATGGTAACGGCCCTGGGGTTGGCAAGGTTCTGATGCGTCAAGCCCTGGCTCATAAAGAAGTAGCTCCAATGTCTTTGGACATTTGCGTGGCCAACACACAGGGTGTGACAGCTTATCTACTGGTTCAGGCTTTTGAAAATGCATTGCGGAAAGTTGGGAACCAACGTCACGTCGTTGGTCTAGTGTCTCAGGTTGAAGTTGATGAAAATGATCCTGGTTTTAATAACCCGACTAAGCCCGTGGGTTATTTTTACAACGAGAAAGAAGCTGAAGATCTTAAAGAAAAAATGGGATGGACCATGAAAGAAGATTCCGGACGTGGTTGGCGCATGGTAGTTGCCTCTCCCAAACCAAAACACATTTGTGATATTTCACTTGTTGAATCCTTGTCAAGCAATGGAACCATAGTAATTGCAGGTGGAGGTGGGGGTGTTCCAGTTGTCCGCAATAGTCAAGGTTTGAGACATGGAGTTGAAGCTGTTATCGACAAAGATCTAACAACGGCCCACATGGCAAATGTTCTTGGATTCAAGGATATCATGATCCTTACAGCAGTTTCTAATGTTGCGATAAACTTCGGGAAACCGGAACAAAAGGAATTGAAGCAAATCACTGTTTCAGAAGCAAAAAGATATCTTGAAGAAGGTCAGTTCCCAGCTGGGAGTATGGGCCCTAAAATAGAAGCTGCAATTAGTTTTATTGAGGGTGGTGGTAAACGTGCAACCATAGGGCATCTTGAAGAAGCCATGTCCTCACTTCGAGGTGAAACTGGAACGCATATTATTCCTGATCAAGAAAAATAAAGTAACTTTCTCATCTGATACTTAAAAAAAATCAAAATAAATATGAAAAATATTTTAAGACCAGACCAGACTTCGGAAATCTTAAGTCAACTTTCCGTAGCAAACAAATCTTTTGATAGCAATTATCCGGGGAAATCACTAAAGCGCCAACCTGTTCACACAATTTATGGTGGTGCACATTTGTTCAAGGCCGAGACTGCACAAAAAATGGGGCAGTTGGCTCTATATAATTTAGCGGATTTTGCTCCAAACTTTGTAGTTTTTGCAAAAGCCTTGGAATTAAAAGGAGCAGAAAATTTACCCACAAAATCATCCGAAATAGAGACTCTGGTTAACGATTCAGAAGCAAACGGAGTCGATCCAGCAAACTCTGCTGCATGGCTCGCTTGGAGGGTTTATAGCCAAGTTTTCAAAAAAATTAATCGTGAAGCTGTAGAAGATTTTAGACTCGATTATGAAGACGGCTTTGGGATTCGTCCTGATGAAGAAGAAGACAAAGTTGCTGAACAAGGTGCAAAAGCAGTCGCACTAGGAATGCAAAAGGGGACTTTGCCTCCGTTTATTGGTATTCGAATCAAACCTTTCAATTCAGAATTTGTCGAACGCGGCGTGAGAACTCTGAATATTTTTATCAGCACTTTGTTGTCAGAAACCAAAGGCAAGCTTCCTGAAAATTTTGTAGTAACCTTGCCAAAAGTTGAAATTGCGGCACAAGCACTAGCCTTGGTGCAGGTTTTTGAAGTGCTGGAAGCAGAATCTGATTTATCCCCCGGACAACTTAAAATGGAAATCATGATTGAAACTACTCAATCGATTTTTAATGCAAACGGTGAAGTAACAGCCAGAAAAATTGCGAATGCCGCAAAAAATCGATGCATCGGAGCTCATTTTGGTACTTATGATTATACGGCTTCTTGTGATTTGATTGCTGCCTATCAGACAATGGACAGCCCTGTTTGTGATTTTGCTCGTGATGTGATGAAAGTGGCTTTTGGCGGTTCCAAAATTTTTCTTTCCGATGGTGCAACCAATATCATGCCAGTTGCACCGCATCGGGGAGAAAATCTTTCTGCACAGCAAGTTCGTGAAAATAACCAGACCGTATACCGTGCCTGGAAATTAGCTTACGCCCACATTAGACACTCTCTAGCAAGTGGATTTTATCAAGGCTGGGACTTACATCCGGCGCAAATTCCTGTCCGTTATGCAGCTAATGCAGCATTTTTTCTAGAACAAATTCAGGAATCCACTCTTCGTCTAAGAAACTTTGTAGAGCAAGCCTCAAAAGCAACTTTGAGTGGAGATATTTTTGATGATGCAGCTACTGGTCAAGGTTTGCTTAATTTCTTTTTCCGTGCACTAAACAGCGGGGCAATTGATCCGGAAGATGTTGAAAAAGCAGGAGTGACGGTAGATGAAGTAAAAGCAGGTTCGTTCCGAAGGATTGTGGAAGCACGAAGATAGGGGGGCAAACCATTGGCCTGCCCCTTATTTTTAAGAATCAATTCATGAACCACTTTTTGGCAAAACAAGATTCAAGATCAAGGCAGATAAACCACCTGAAGTGATGGCAGAACCAAATATCTGCTGAATCGCTTTTGGAGTTTGGCTGAGAACCTCCGGTACAAAAGCAAGCCCAAGCCCAATTCCAAGTGATACCGCGATGATCAAAATCTCACGCCGTCCCAATCGACCCATCGAAGCAATGATATTCACACCTGCCGCAGCAACAGTTCCAAACATTACTATCGTGGCTCCTCCTAAAACAGGATTCGGCAAGGAGCGGAAAAAGCCTCCAATTGCAGGAAAAAGACCAAGTATCACAAGAAATACAGCAAGGTACATCCCAACAAAACGGCTCGCAACTCCGGTCATCTGAATCACACCATTGTTTTGACTGAAAGTAGTATTTGGAAAAGTATTGAAAATCGCTGCGATTGCAGAGTTAATACCATCTCCCAAAACACCACCCTTGATTCGCTCCATATACTTGTCTCCTTCAACTGGTTCTCCGGATAGCATAGATGTAGCAGTCAAATCACCGGTGGACTCAATTGTGGTGATAACATAAATGAAGGCCACACCGATGAAAGCAGGCCAATTAAAATCGAAACCATATTTGAAAGGAATAGGAATGCTTATAAAATCAACTCCGGACATATGACCAAAATTGACTTTGCCGAGGGCAAGCGCAGCAAGGTAACCGATCAGAATTCCACCAACAATCGATCCCATACGGATCATTGGATTTTTACTTCGATTGAGAATCAAAACTACGATTAATACAAGCACACCTAAACCCAAATTATTAAACGTACCAAAAAATTGAGGTTTGTTATCCAACAACCACTGACCTCCAGCCATATCCGTGATACCAACTTTTACCAAACTCAGGCCTATTAACATAACCACCGTGCCTGTCACTACAGGAGTGATAATACCTTTTAGAACGTGGAGAAAGCGGCTTAGTACAATCTCGATAAAGGCGCCAACGAAACAAATACCGAAAATGGTTGCCAGAATTTCATCTGGACCACCACCCTGACCTTTAACAATAAAACCCGCAGTAAGAATTGCACCTAAAAACGCAAAACTGGTGCCCTGTACATTCAACATACCAGAACCAACTGGTCCTATCCGCTTAGCCTGGATGAAGGTAGCCACACCTGAAACAATCAACGACATACTGATCAAATAAGGAATTCTCTCACCCAATCCCAAGACACCACCTATTATGAGAGTCGGCGTAATGATGCCAACAATGATTGCCAGCAAATGCTGGAGAGCAGCATATGCCGATTCCATTGGCGACGGTTTATCTTCAATTCCGTACACCAATTCTAGCTTTTCATTTCCTTGTTCCATTACTTCTCCTTTGTTGGTTAAGAAAAATATGGTGTTTCAAACATAGGCGGAAACACCGAACAAATGACCTAAAAAATTTAATATATCACAAAATAGATTTTCACAAAACTATAAAGTAAAGGTTAAATAATCCAATAACACAAAAGTAATTAACTTATTATCAGTTAACAGGCTCTAAGTCCTGATTTTCACCGCGGGTACGTCCAACTTTTGACATTGCTCTCCAGACACCGTCTATTTTCACTTGAACAATATCAGCAGTAAAATCAGTTACTCGCGGTCCATCATTAGCAAATAGAGACGATCCTACCGCATAAATGTCTACCGGCACATCCAATTCCTCAAAGCGTGAAATTTTTGTCGTGTTAAATCCGCCAGACACAACTATCTTAACACTTTGACACCATTCACGTGCACGATCAGTCCATACTCCAGGCAAGTTCCATTTCTCCCAGGCTGAATCTACCGCATGCCGGACAATAAATACCAAGCGCGGATTGACGCCCATATCAAGTTCGGCTTCTCCCAACGGTGTTACGGAAACATCCCGAATTGAAGAACTTGTATCGAGACGGACTCCAAAAAGTTTATAGCGCTGCGCCTCAATTTCATTTCCTTCATCCATTAACTCACTGTAACGCGTAAACATGCGCTCCATAACTAGCAAAGAGTCTTTTACTGAATCATTATTGAAATCAACCAGAGCAATTCTTGGAATTTCAGAAGCACAAGCAGCTGCAAAAGCCATCATCGTTTCAGCGGTATCGCCAAAAAAACAGGCAATTGAGGCATGAGCTATCGTTCCACCTCCTGCACCGCCCCACCAGTCCCCCTGCGCATCTGTTGAGATGTACGGACCGACACGAAGTTGATGATCATGATTGAAGCGTTGCACTGCAACATTATAAGCATAGCCGTCCGCAGCCTGAACTTCATGCAAATCAAAACGTGCAGGAAAAAACAAAACTGGTTTCCCCCTAGCTGACTTTAAGGTTTCATAAACATTAGTGGCAACACGGCTGGAACGGGTTAAAAGCCCCAACGTAGGTGTTTCCAGAAGAGCAAAATCCCGGTAACGTCCACGAACCCGAATCACAGGTTGAATCGATGCTGGGTCACCCTCAAAAGTAACATTATCCCCGTCATGCACAGCCTCAACTTCAAGATGATTCCACGTATTGATAAATTTACCGTCATCGTTAAAATATCCGCTGCAATGCTTGAGCATCGTTAATGCCTTGTCCACTCCGGCAACCACAACTTTCCCAGTACGGCGAGTAAACCACTGCATTTCCA
>SHAT01000095.1 GCA_004213175.1 Pseudomonadota bacterium
TACCGTTACTCACCATCATTTGATGAGAAAGCTCAGTTTTGCTAATCGGTTTATCAGCTCGATCCAGAGCTGCCAAAAGGTCAAACTGGGGTAAAGTGGAATCAAAATTCTTATGTAGTTGGGTACGTAAATAACGTTCTATTTCGCCGGTATTCTTCAATAATTCCAACCATAAACGTATTAACTGCTTTTTATCTAATTGACAGTTACTAGAAACTGCACCTCTTTTATTTGTCATGACATTACCTCTCCCCCTGAAATCGAAATTGCTTGTCCTGTAATCGACGTAGCATCTTTTTTACAGAGCCATAGAACAGTATTTGCTATTTCTTCAGGTTGAATAAAGCGTTTTTGAGGATTAGATTTAAGCAGTTCCTCACGTGCCTCTGATTTTGTAATACCTGTTTTTAAACTAATATTCTCAATTGCATTTTCAGTTAAAACTGTTTCAGTGTAACCAGGACAAATAGCATTGACTGTGATACCGGTGTTTGCAGTTTCCAGAGCTAAAGAACGTGTTAGACCGATAACGCCGTGTTTGGCTGCTGAATAAGCTGTCACATAAGCATAGCCTTTTAAACCTGCAGTACTTGCGATATTTATAATCCTTCCCCATTTTTGTTTTTTCATTGCAGGCAGGCAGGCTTTTGTACAATGAAAAACACCGGTCAAGTTAAGGGTAATCATATCATTCCATTCTTTAGTATTGAGTTTTTCAAAGGGAACTGAAATGACATTTCCTGCATTATTTACTAGTATATCAATTACTCCATGCTGCTGAACTGCATTTTGAAAAGCAATTTTGACTTTTTTGTGGTCCGTTATGTCAACTGATACTGCAAATCCGTTAGGCAGATTTTCAGTTTTTTCCTGTAGTCGTTTATAATTGCGTCCCATGATGGTAGTTTTTGCTCCGGATTTCGCTAGTATTTCTGAGATTGATGCGCCAATTCCACTCCCACCACCGGTAATCACTACGTGCTTGTCTTTTAACATTTTCATTAAATTAAAGTCCCCATTTGCAATGCACGCTGCGTGTTGACTTCTAGTTGTTTTTTTCCAGCTAGGTACTGTACTGGCCAGTACTGTGCAAGATGATTTTCCCTTGCAGCTGCATGTAAAGTCCAATAAGGATTGCTTAAATGGGGACGTGCCAGACAGCATAAATCAGCTCTGCCGGCAGCAATGATTGAATTTACATGATCAGTTTCATAGATTGCACCTACCGCAATAGTTGGTACATTTCCTTCGTTACGTATTCTATCTGAAAAAGGAGTTTGAAACATGCGCCCAAAAACAGGTTTTTCATTGATGTTTGTTTGCCCGGAAGATACGTTAATAATGTCTGCTCCTGACTCGTAGAACATTTTTGCGATTAAGACAGCTTCTTCATCATCAACTCCGCCTTCCATCCAGTCGTGAGCAGAAATTCTAACTGAAATAGGTTTTTGCTCAGGCCAGACGGAACGAATTGCCTGAAAAACTTCTAGTGGATACCGCATTCTGTTATTTAGACTTCCGCCATATTCATCTGTACGCTTATTTGATAGAGGAGTAATGAATGAGGAAAAGAGATAACCATGTCCGCAGTGAAATTCGAGCATATCAAAATTACAATTTTCAGCCATTTGGACTGCCTTGACAAACTGACTCTGAATTTTCATCATTTCGAGTTTTGTCAGTTCATGCGGAATTTGGTCCTTATATGCAACTTCCGAAGGTCCAACAATTGGCCAGCCTTTTTCAAGCGCCATGTCCTGTCCTTCCCATAAAACTTTAGTTGAACCTTTCGGGCCTGCGTGTCCTAGCTGTAAAGCTATTTTTGCCTGACTTTGCTGATGCACAAAATTTACTATCTTTGTCCATCCCTGTTGGTGCTCGTCATTGTACATCCCTGTACAACCTGGCGTGATGCGGGCATCCTTTGAAACATGAGTCATTTCAGTAAAGATTAAACCTGCTCCGCCTAATGCTCTTGAACCATAATGAACTAGGTGAAAATCAGAAACTTTTCCGTTTTCTGCACTATACATTGCCATCGGTGAAACCGCGACTCGGTTGACAAGTTTCATTTTTCTCAACGAAAAAGGTGTAAACATGGGTGAAATAGGTTTTTGGGCAGCAGTTCCGCTAGCATTTTCAGCAAACTCACATTCTATGCTCTCCAGCCATTCTTTGTCACGTAAACGCAAATTTTCATGGCTTACACGCTGACTTCTGGTGAGCAGACTGTAAGTAAACTGATTAGTAGAAAAATTGGTATAACGAGGGAGATTTTCAAACCAGGCTGTACTGTTTCTGGCGGCATTCTGCAGGCGAAGGACTTCGATTTCACGTTCATCCTGATAACTTTTAAATGCTTTTTCTAAATTACTGTTTTTGTGAATATTATCGGCCAGACTGATACCGTCCTCAAAAGCCAGTTTAGTACCGGAACCTATAGAAAAATGTGCTGTATGAACCGCATCTCCTAAAAGTACTATATTTTTATGGAACCACTTTTTACATGTTACTCTGGGGAAATTCATCCAGACTGATGAATCCCTAAGATGTTTTGCATTTTCCATTAGTGGGTTGTCATTCAGATAATCCACAAACAAGGATTGCAAGTATCCGATCGCCTCTTTTTTGTTCATTTGTTCAAAACCAAGATCAATCCATGTCTTAGGTTCGCATTCTACAATGAATGTGCTTAAATCTTTAGCAAATCGATAGGCGTGAGCCCAAATCCAACCGTGTTCAGTCTTGATGAAAATGAAAGTGAATGCATCAAAAAGTTTGTGAGTCCCAAGCCATATAAACTTGTTTCGGCGTTTATCTATATCAGGCTGAAAATGAACTTTGTGCTGTGTCCGGATTTTACTGTTAATACCATCAGAAGCAACGATGAGGTCGTATTTTTCATAATTATCAGAATTTACTACCTGAGTTTTAAATACCACCTTGATACCTAACTCTTTTGCACGTTCTTGAAGTATAGTGAGCAAACGCAGGCGTCCGATGCCTATAAATCCATGTCCTCCGGAACTTATGACTTTCCCATGAATGTGAACATCTATATCATCCCAATAGGCAAAACTCTTGCGAATTGTTTCAGCGCTTTCCGGATCATTTAGCTGGAGGTTCTCCAAAGTCTGATCAGAAAAAACAATGCCCCATCCGAATGTGTCATTCGGTTTATTTTGTTCTACTACAGTAACCTCATGTTGAGGATTACGTAGTTTCATCGAAATTGCAAAATAGAGTCCTCCCGGCCCTCCACCTATACAAACTATTTTCATAACTTAACTCTGTTTTCCTTTAGTGGATTGTGCCATTCAATTGTTTAAATTTCAGGCTTGGAATGATTTCGTGCGATTAAGTATTTGGTAGGTAAATAAAAACTAATATTTTGAAAGCTAAATAAATCTCAGTCTACTCTCGAGCAGAAAAAATGTCAAACATTATTTTAAGCTTAAAATAATGTTAGTTGAAATTAAGTTGTTCTACTAATATTTTGTAGATTGAAAAGATAATAAAAGTAAGAAATTATCTTGTGTTTCATCTGCATATATATGGAAAATGCGGGTAACAATTTCGAAACTTAAATGAAATATTAGTCTTTAATCAATTTAGAAAAATATCTTAACAACTCAAAGACAGGAGAAGATATGGGATACAGTGCTGGTGAAGTTATAAAAACATTAGGAATGAAAGATCCCAGTTTATTCCGCCAACAGGTTTATATCAACGGCAAATGGTCGGATGCAGACAGCGGTGAAACTACCGATATCACCAATCCTTCTACTGGAAAAGTATTAGGAACTGTACCTAACTGCGGAGCAGTGGAAGCAAAACGTGCAATTGAGGGAGCAAATGATGCGTGGCCGAAATGGCGTTCCAAAACGGCAAAAGAGCGGGCTTTGATTCTGAGACGATGGTATGAACTGATGATGGAAAATCAGGAAGACCTCGCTCGTTTGATGACTGCTGAGCAGGGAAAACCATTGTTCGAGTCACGTGGTGAAATAGCCTATGCTGCTAGTTTTATAGAATGGTTTGGAGAAGAGGGTAAGCGCTTATATGGAGACACAATTCCGGGACATGCTACAGATAAACGGATTGTTGTGATCAAACAGCCGATTGGAGTTACAGTAGCTATTACACCCTGGAATTTTCCCGCCGCTATGATTACACGGAAAGCTGCCCCAGCATTGGCTGCAGGGTGTCCAATGGTGATTAAACCTGCCCCGGACACCCCTTTTTCGGCATTTGCTCTTTGTGAATTGGCGGAGAGGGCAGGTATTCCAGCGGGAATACTGAGTACAATCACTGGAGACGCAGTAGGAATCGGTAGTGAATTTACCGGGAATCCGATTGTCCGTAAACTGAGTTTTACTGGTTCAACGGGAGTTGGTAAGCTTCTGATGAAACAGTGTTCTGGGACAGTTAAAAAACTTGCACTGGAACTTGGTGGTAACGCTCCATTTATTGTATTTGATGACGCTGATCTTGAAAAGGCGATACCAGGTGCAATGGCAAGTAAATTCCGTAATGCTGGGCAAACCTGTGTATGTGCAAACAGGATTATGGTTCAGAGTAAAGTCTATGATAAATTCACACAAATGCTTGCTGATGCCGCCAAACATATAAAAGTGGCGGATGGTTTTGAAGAAGGAGCTGCTCAAGGACCGCTGATCAACGAGGCGGCTGTTAAAAAAATTGAAAGTCATGTTGAGGATGCTGTTTCCAAAGGGGCTAAATTACTTACAGGGGGACACCGCCACAAACTTGGGGGTACATTTTACGAACCAACTGTTCTCTCCGGAGTTACAACAGAAATGTTGGTTGCTAAAGAGGAAACATTTGGGCCAATGGCGCCTGTTTTTAAGTTTGAGACAGAAGAAGAGGCCATAGAGATGGCCAATGATACTGAATTCGGTTTAGCGGCCTATTTTTACAGCCGGGATATTGGTAGAATTTGGAGAGTTGCTGAAGGACTCGAATATGGAATCGTTGGTATCAATGAAGGTATTATCTCGACTGAAGTAGCACCTTTTGGAGGAGTGAAGGAGTCTGGAACAGGACGTGAAGGTTCAAAGTATGGTATTGAAGATTACCTTGAATTAAAGTACCTTTGCATGGGCGGAATTAATGACTGAAGCTTAAATAGGTACAGCGCAAAATAAATCTAATCTAGCAGGATCATATTGTGAAAATTAATATTGAGTTAATGGGGGCATTGGCAGACTATCTTCCAGCCTCAGAGAAGGGTCAATCAGTTTTGACTCTGAATGATGAATCTACAATTGCTGATTTGTTGAGCCATCTTAAAATAAAACGAAGGGTAAGTGTTGCAGTAAATGGAGATGAGGAAAAGGGCTTGGAATATAAGCTATCAGATGGAGACGATGTACTTATCTTTACTGTAATCAGCGGAGGATAAAGTTTAATTTATAATTACATAATTAAAAGGAGAAATTTATGTCTTACGGTTACACAGGAAAAATTCTGCATGTCAACTTAACGACCAGCGAAATTAAGGTTGAAGAACCTGAGGAACAGTTTTATAGGACTTACATGGGGGGGAGTGCCATGGGAATGTATTACGTCCTTAAGGAAACTCCTGCAGGAGCAGAGGCCTTAAGTCCTGAGAACGTCCTCGCTTTGTGTACCGGAGTTGTAACAGGTACGCCGATTTCCGGGCAGAGTCGTTTAACTTCTGTAGCAAAATCTCCCCTTACTGGCTGTATCGGAGATGCTCAAGGAGGAGGTTATTTCCCGGCGGAGATGAAATTTTCTGGATTTGATGCAGTAATTATAAAAGGAAAATCTACCAAACCAGTTTATTTGTGGATGCATCATGGTGAAGCAGAATTGAAGGATGCCGGGCATCTATGGGGGATGACTACTGGTGATGCTGAAGACAAACTTAAAGAAGAATTGGAGGATAAGCGTATTGAAGTTCTTCAAATTGGACCTGCAGGTGAAAATATGGTTCGTTTTGCTGCGCTTATCAGTATGAGTAACAGAGCAAACGGTCGTACCGGCATGGGTGCTGTTATGGGTTCAAAAAATCTCAAAGCAGTTGTAGTCCGTGGTAAACAGAAACCAACAATTGCTAATCCAGAAAAATTTAAGGAATTACAAAAATTGGCTAAAACT
>SHAT01000096.1 GCA_004213175.1 Pseudomonadota bacterium
GCAGTATATTATCCACTCCGCCCCAAGGTTCACGCAATTTATCGTACCAAACTTTAAGTTCTCCCTGAGCTTCGTCTTCCGCAATTATGTTAATCCATGCCATGTCTTCTCCTAAGTTATTGTTAATAAATATTTAAACAAAATAATTGATTTATTTCCTCATATTATAAATAATGCTTAAAACTCCCTCTAAGCCAATATTGGTATATGAAGCTCAAGATTATTCTTATTTGAAATTAAGTGCAACGAGGAATGAATTAAGTGCGTTTATATGCTACGCATAAATATATTATGGATGTGTAAAAAAGTGTACCCTCCACAAAACGTCATTTCAGTTAACCTTTGTAGACAATACACATTCGGTGAGAAATGACTGTTGATATTTGGTGGGGGATTGTAATATTAAATTCTATAACACACATATCCACTAAAAACACACACAAAACTGAGACATCATGATCGTAATGTCCGAAGACCTGAAAAATTCTCATTATTAAAGAGGAAAACTTTTGGAACCTTCATCAAGAAAAATTGGTCCGGTAGTCAGTGCCCCGATCTGGTTACTTATATTCACCATGGGATGTGGTGCAATTGGCCTAACCATCATTTCGCCGTCCCTCAAATCCGTAGCGGAGGATTTTGATGTAGATAGCGCTACAGCTCAGTTTCTGCTTTCCGGATACTTCATTGCTATCGCCTCTTCCCAGCTCATTTATGGACCAATGTCAGATAGATACGGACGAAGAAAACCGCTCCTGATCGGCATGGGGCTTTATGCCATGGGAGGTATGCTAGGAGTCTACGCTGCTTCCATTACTACCCTAATTTACGCTAGGATTCTGCAAGGGCTTGGTGCTGCAGCTACAGTTTCAATAGTCAGGGCCATCATAAATGATTCATATGACCGCACGAAGGGTGCTTCGGTTTTTGCGACGATCAGCGCCGTAATGGTTATCGCTCCAATCTTCAGCTTCATATCCGGAGGTCTGATTGACGAAATGATAGGTTGGAAGGGAACGATGGTCATCATTGCCCTGGCAGGATGTCTTTCTCTGGTGTCAAACTATTTTTTCCTAAACGAAACAAACCTGAATCCCATGGAGAAAATCGTCCCGCGTCTTCTTATCAGCGAGTATTACGAATTGTTTTCCAACCGGCTTTTTTTAGCTTTTGTTATTGCTTCTGCATGCAGCGTTGGTATCTTCCTCTGCATGATTGGATTTGTGCCTTACGAATATTCGAGGCTGGGTTTAAGTCCAGGAGAAATCGGATTTTGGTTCGCTGCCACTCCGTTGGGCTATATGTTCGGAAATTTCATCACACGCTGGATGGCAGAGAAATGGGGCCTCGAAAGTATGACATTGATTGGTAGTATCATTTGTTTTTTAAGCATCGGATTACTTTTTCTGATGACAATGCGCGAACTTCAGAATACCTTTTTGATTTCGTTTACGGGACTGCTTATGGGTTTTGCTGCTGGACTGGTAATTCCAAACGCCACCATGGGTGCGATTTCTTCGGCAGGAAGGCTGGCAGGAAGTGCTTCCGGATTTACAGGCGCTCTGCAGATGGGTTTCGGGGTGATTGGCGGTTCAATGATAGCTGCAGTTGGTGGCTATGAGCTTTTTCATTTAGGACTCTTGATCATCATTCTGATGGCCGTGCTAGGTGTGGCAGCCTCATTGATGGCCAAAAGTATCCCCTTGACTGAGAAGGTTCGATCTTGATTTTTAGCTTTTATTCCTTGCAGTCGTATTAAATAACTGGAATTGGGACTCAGCAGATCCTACACTAGTTCCTTAAGCTATCAAATTATAATTAAAATACCTGTCATAAAATATTTAATAAATTAAGAGAGTAAATAAATATGCACTCATTAATGATTAATGGAAACACACATCAAGTTGATGTTGAAGATGATATGCCCTTACTTTGGGTTTTAAGAGATGAACTAGGAAAAACAGGCACAAAATATGGCTGTGGTATTGGTCAATGTGGAGCCTGTACCGTACTCGTAAACGGAGAGGCTGTACGATCTTGTAATTTCCCTGTAGTAGCAGCTGAAGACAAAGAAATCATAACGATTGAGGGTCTTGGTAACAATCACCCTGTTCAACAAGCATGGATTGAAGAACAAGTCCCTCAATGTGGTTACTGTCAGACCGGACAAATCATGGCAACCACTGCTTTATTATTCAAGGATCTGGATCCAAGTGAAAAAGAAATAGAAGATAAGATTACAAATTTATGTCGCTGTGGAACATATGTGCGTATAAAAAAAGCCATTCAACGTTCTGCAGAACTTATTGAGAATCAAAAAGGTTAAAATGTATAAATATAAACTGAAACGTAGGTCTTTTATAAAATCTTCTACTTTAGCAGCAACTGGTTTAATTATTGGATTCACATATGACCCAAAAAAAAGTTTAGCAGCAAAAACTAAGATCAAGAATGAACTCGGTATTTGGATACGTATTTCTCCCGATGATACAATTACTTTGATTGTACCTAGTTCAGAAATGGGACAGGGCGTCAATACATCACTTCCTATGATAATAGCAGAAGAATTAGATGCAAATTGGGAAAGTATTCGTACCGAAACTGCACCTGCCAACTCTGATTACAAAAACCCAGAGGGTCACGGAGGACAAAACACAGGTGGTAGTAATAGTGTTAAAGGATTTTGGAATTTACTCCAAGAAACAGGAGCCGCAGCAAGAGAAATGCTAGTCACAGCTGCTGCTCAAAGGTGGAATGTTCCTCTTGAAGAATGTGACACTAAATTAGGGAATGTTATCCACAAGAATACTAATAAAAAACTAAGCTACGGAAAACTTGCAGTAGCAGCAAGTAAAATTGAGGTTCCTTCTAGTCCTTCTAAAAAGTCCAAGGAAAAATATTCTTTGGTGGGTAAATCAATTCAACGCATTGATGTACCAGAAAAGGTTACAGGGGCTGCTAAATTTGGAATTGATATAAGATTACCTGAAATGCTTTTTGCTACTGTTCGGCAATCTCCCATTTTCGGAGGTGAGATCCTTTCACTTGACGAAGTAGCCGCAAAAGCTATTCGCGGAGTAAAGGCTGTTGTAGCAGTACCAAATGGAATAGCTGTTGTAGCAGATAACACTTGGAGATCCAAAAAAGGTATGGATGCCTTAAATCCACAATTCACAGGAGGAGAGACACCCCATCTGAGCAGCCTAAACATACATAACAAATTAATAACTGCACTTGATAAAGAAGGCAAAGCTAAAATTGATACAGAAAAATCTTTAGATTTGGAATATGAAGTCCCTTTTTTAGCACATTCGACTTTGGAGCCTATGAATTGTACTGCAAATGTTAAAGAAAATTCATGTGAAGTGTGGGTACCTACTCAAAATCAAGGCATGTCAATGGATGTAACAAAAGAAATTACAGGTCTAAACGATGAACAAATAAAAATTAATACCACCTTATTAGGAGGAGGATTCGGAAGACGAGGCGAAACTGATTTTGTAACTCAAGCTGTAACTATTTCTAAATCGTTAAATAAGCCCGTACAGGTTACTTGGATGAGGGAAGAAGACATGCAACATGATTTTTACCGTCCTGCCTGTATAAGCCGTTTTCAAATAGGCCTAAGCAAGGAAGGATTACCAATACAATGGGAAAATCAGTTAGCAGGGCCGTCAATTCTTAAACGTTTTGTTGCTGCAATGGGGTGGTTTGGAGTTGACCCTACTTCAACTGAGGGAGCAAATGAATTGCCATATACAATCCCTGATTTTAATTTCGATTACTCACTCGTTGATACCGGAGTCCCAGTAGGATTTTGGCGTTCAGTAGGAAGTTCATACAACGCTTTTTTCACTGAATGTGCAATTGACGAAGCTGCTAAATTGGCGAATCAAGATCCTTATGAATACAGACTTAAACTTTTGAAAGATCAACCACGTTACCTAAAAGTACTTGAAAAAGTTGTAAAGAACGCAAATTGGGTGGATCCACTTCCTAAAAATCATGGATTAGGTTTAGCAATACACAAATCGTTTGGAAGTATTGTAAGTACTGTTATAGAAGTTTCATCAAATGCTCCCGGGATTATTAAGTTGCAAAAAGCTTGGGTTGTCATTGATTGTGGAAAGGTAGTAAATCCGGATATAGTAAAGGCGCAAATGGAAGGAGGATTTATTTTTGGACTTTCAGCTGCTCTGGGAGAGGAAATTACGTTGAAAGACGGAAGAGTTGAGCAAAGTAATTTTCATGATTATTCAATACTTAGATTGAAAGGTTCACCAAAAATATCTGTAGAAATTGTTGAAAGTGGCAGTGAAATAGGAGGAGTTGGTGAACCAGCAGTCCCCCTAGCTGCTCCAGCTTTAACAAATGCAATTTTTTCTGTATCAGGGAAACGAATACGTTCCTTGCCTTTAAGCAAACACGGTATAGTGATAGCATAAAGAGCTATAAAACACCGATGAATTAATTCTATTTATTCCCATTCTAATTTCACTCCATAGAACGTCCTTCCCGTTAACCTTTGTAAACAATCTTCAGTCTCAACTAATTAAGTGAGGGATGTTAATGCGATAATCAGTAAAATCGTATATAAGCTACGTTTAATGGCAATACGGTATTCTATGACTTCGGGGTTATTGTTGCTTAAATAGCTAACTCAGGGCCTGATATACTTTTCCTACTTCTGAAAAACAATCTAAGTAAAATTATTAATTATTGCGATATCAAAAAATAGATATATAGTAAATTATAAAATGTAATGTTCATTAAACTAAGTAACAAGAAGACATAATTAGGAATCAATTTGGATAAAGAAGATATTTTAAAATTTTGGTTTAAAGAATGTACCCCGCAACAATGGTTTAAAAAAGATTATGCTTTCGATAATTTATTGGAAGAGCGTTTTGCAGGTACTGTAGAACTAGCCTTTGAAGGAAAACTTGATGACTGGACTGATTCAGGTAATGGCTTTCTAGCGCTTATAGTTCTGCTTGATCAGTTTCCACGGAACATTTTTCGAGATACCCCACGCTCTTTTTCAGGAGATGAGAAGGCTTTGAGTCTAAGCTTTCAATGTACTGAAAATGGTTACCATTTTAATGGAGATGTCCACTATCGTTATTTCATGCTAATGCCGAGGATGCATAGCGAGGATATAACCGTTCAAAATGACTCTCTGCTACTTTTTAAAAAACTAAATCTAGATAATGTATATGATTATGCAGTGCAACATAGAGATATAGTGGCTAGGTTTGGACGCTTCCCGCACCGAAACTTAATTCTTGGACGGTCATCATCTAAAGAAGAGCTGGAGTTTCTGGAGCAAAAAGGTTCCTCATTTTAAACTGTCAGTTCAGGGCCTGATATGCGGTAGTGAGTTTGGTTTAATCAGCTGGCAATTTGATCACTTCTGTCCTTGCCATTCGAGCTTATATCCTAATTCTTTTGTAGATGAGAGGAATGTGAGGAGCTCTCCAAATGCTTCTTCTATTGGTGGATATTGGTGGCTTTCTTCATGTGTGTCAAAGTCTTTCCAATAGGTCACTAACAAGAAATGTGGTGTTTCTGATTCATGTTCTCCTATAGATCCTTCTGGTGAAATGAACCCTGCATATGAGAATACTTGTCCTGCGATGAACCCATCCTGTGTGTCTTTTGTTTTAGAACAAACCTCTGCTATTGCTAATTCTACATCATCGAATTCTACTCCGTCTTTCAGTCTACATTCATTCAATAGCATGACTGATTCATATGGTACTGTAATTGGTTGAAACATCTTTCCTCTATTTGTTAAAAATTCGAGCGTACAATTATATGCTCTCGGGGTTATAAGCCTTCATTATGCCAATTCAGGGCCTGATATGCTTCTCCTGCTTTTGAAAGCACTTATCAACATCTCAGCTCCATTCTCTCCTACAAGACTAACTAGCTGAGCATTGAGTTCTTCCACAGATTTCTCTTTGACTATTTCATGTCTATCAACAGGTCTGAAGCCTGCTCTATCCAAAAGATCGCGAGTTGCCCCTAAACGTACACTCTCACTTTCAGCATTTTCTGCAAGGTCAGACAGTATATTCAATG
>SHAT01000097.1 GCA_004213175.1 Pseudomonadota bacterium
TGAAGCATTCACCTTCTGGACAGGTAAAACTGCTCCGGAAAATGTTATGCGTGAACAACTGTTTAAACTTCTTGAATGAGAATTTCGGAAAAATATCATGCAGATTCCCTTTGAAGTTGATCCTCCTGAAAAAGTCGAAAACAGAGATGAGAAATCTGAAACTTTAAGCCCACAAGACCAGGAAAGCTCACAAAGTCAGCTGGAATCTTTATCAAAACAACAACAGAAACCCCTCACAGTTACTCAACTGACACGCCAAATTAGTCTCCTGCTGGAAGGAAAATTTCAATCATTGATAGTAGAAGCGGAACTGTCAAACGTCAAAAAAGCAGCCTCCGGACACTGGTATTTTAGTCTCAAGGATGATCAGTCACAAATCCGCGGAGTGATGTTTCGTAATGCTGCAGCCGGTTTGCGCTTTGAACCTGATAACGGTCTGGAAGTTGTTGTTAGAGGAAACATTACTGTATATCAAATGCGTGGTGATTATCAGCTCATGGTTTCCTCGATGGAACCCAAAGGTTTGGGTGCTCTTCAACTGGCTTTTGAACAACTTAAAGCCAAACTTGAAGAGGAAGGTTTGTTTGCTCCTGAAAAAAAACGCCTCATTCCTTTTCTACCTCGAAAAATTGGAATCGTTACTTCATCAACCGGGGCTGTAATACACGACATGCTGACCGTATTGGAACGTCGATTTCCTGGAATTCCAGTACTGTTTTTTCCGGCTGCGGTCCAGGGTGAGACCGCAGTACCTTCACTGGTGGAAGGAATAAACCATATGAACAATATCCGCGATTCAGCACAGATTGATGTTTTGATAGTCGGTAGAGGAGGCGGTTCAATGGAAGATTTGTGGGCCTTCAATGATGAAAAACTCGCTAGAGCGATTTTTAGCTCTGAGATACCGGTTATTTCCGCAGTTGGACACGAAACGGATTTCACAATTGCTGATTTTGTCAGTGACCTGCGAGCACCGACTCCTTCGTCGGCATTGGAGCTCGCCGTACCAAACAAACAGGACCTAAAGTATACAGTCAGTCAAAAACAGGAGCGACTGCAACGTACTTTGCTTCAAATGCTCGGAAGGCTGCAGGAAATATTTGAAGCGGCGCAACGGAGATTAGCATCACCCTCAACTGCGCTCCGGCAATATGCTCAGCGTGTAGATGACCTTGATTCCCTGCTGCATGAAAGAACAAAGCGGCAACTGCAAAATCTACGTATCAAAAAGTCCGGAATAGCAGAAAAACTTTTTCTACTAAGTCCTGAACGCGAATTAGCTCCACAAGGGCATAGCCTGAAAATTCTGCAGGAACGTTTAATTCGCGCTATCGGACTTTTAAATAAAAAGAAGAGTGATTCAGTCCGGCAGCAGATGGATTTGCTGGATAGTCTCAGCCCGCTTTCTGTAATGAATCGCGGATACAGTGTTGCCCTGGATAAAAAAGGGAAATCACTTCGCTCCGTAAAAAAGATTCATTCAGGGGAAGAATTGCAGGTGCGCATGGAAGATGGTACCCTGCAGACAAAAGTGATGTCTGTTAAAACTGAACAAAAAACTTGAGGAAAGTTGATGAAAATTATAACTATTCCCTGTCTGCAGGATAATTTCGCGTATCTGCTAATTTGCACAAAAACACAGCAGGCAGCCGTGGTGGATCCATCAGAAGCTACACCTGTTATCAGTGAAATTGAAAGACAAGGGGTGAAATTAACAACGATTCTTAACACTCATCATCATTGGGATCACGTGGATGGAAATCAGGAACTAAATGCAAAATATGCGGATTTGTTTATTTACGGTCATGAATCTGATAGAGGTAGAATTCCGGGACAGACAGAGTTCCTTAAATGCGGAGATGAAGTAAATTTCGGTAAACAGCGCGGAACTTTCCTGCATAATCCTGGACACACTTCCGGAGCAGTAACTTATGTGTTCGGTAAAACAGCTTTTACTGGAGACACGTTGTTTGCTGCAGGCTGCGGACGTCTTTTTGAAGGTACGCCAGCACAGATGCATGACTCACTTAATGTGCAAATCAGCGGGCTTGCCGATGATACGGAACTGTATTTCGGACATGAATATACTGAAGCCAACCTACGTTTTGCTTTGAGTGTGGAATCCAGAAACGCAGAGATTCAGCATAAACTGGAAGCAGTCAGTGCTCTCTGCTCTTCCGGAAAATTTTCCACGCCTACTACTTTGGCCGAGGAACGCCTTACAAATCCGTTTATGCGATGCACTTCCGCTGAAATACTAGCCTGCGTCAAGTCCAAAGAACCAGATCACAATCTTGAGGAAGAAGAAGTTTTCAGAACTTTACGGGAACTCAAAAATAATTTTTAAACAATGAAAACACTGGATCTCTCTGAAAAACATGCCTTAAAAGTCACTTGGCTAGGTTTAGCCGCCAATCTCATTTTGGCACTGGCTAAGGGTTTCATCGGTATTATTGCAAATTCATCATCTTTAATTGCAGACGCAGGACATTCTGTTTCAGATTTGCTGTCCGATGGTATCACACTATGGGCGGTACGTATCTCCGGTTTTCCAAAAGATAAAAATCATCCGTATGGTCATGGTAAATTTGAAACAATCGGCACATTTTTTATCGCGCTTTTACTACTATTTACCGGAATTGGCGTGGCGTGGCATGTTTTTAATAAAATAGATGCACCTGTAGTACCAGGTATAATCGCACTTTGGATGGCGGGCATTGCTATAATAGTTAAAGAGGCACTTTTCCATGTAACTCGGATGGTAGGACGGCGTTCAGGCAGCCGGATATTACTGGCAAACGCCTGGCATCATCGTTCGGATGCAATATCCTCTGTGGCGGCACTCTTTGGAATTGCAGGCGCACAGTTAGGAATGCCATTAATGGATCCTATCGCAGGCTTGCTCGTGGCAGGGCTTATTATAAAAACTGGAATTGACATCGGTTATGAAAGTATCCGAGAACTGACGGATGAGACTGTCGAAGAAGATGTCATCAGTGAATTGGGTAAGATTATGTCCGAGATCGAAGGCGTTGATCATTTTCACGAAATGCGGGCACGGAGAATGGGACCGCATCTGTTGGTTGATATGCACATTCAAGTAGACAGTATGATGAGCATTTCAGCTGCTCATCAGGTAGCGGAAAGAGTGCGTCTAGAAATTCTAGAGAAACTACCTGCGGTAAATGAAGTTCTCGTGCATGTGGACGCGGAAGATGATTTCTTTGGTGATGAAGGTTCTGAACGTCTGCAGGACATCGTGCTGATGCGGCCGCAGGGTGAAATTGAAATTGATGTCAAAAAAGTGCTTGATCAAATTCCTGAAATTCAGGGAATAACTCATATTTACTGTCATTATCTAAACCAACAATTGACGGTACAGGTTAATATTCTCCTCGATATAGAGATGCGCATCCGTGATGCACAGAAAATTGCTTCTGCTGCAAGACGTAAAATTGAACAAATTAAAGATATCGACTCTGCCGATCTACATCTTGAACTCGATGATGATTTGTAATTTTTTTATAAAGTTAGTTTGCAGAAAACACGTCTCAATTTTAAATTTTGACAGCCCCGAACTCATACACCTGCAGATTTCTGATCATTCTGTTTTTCCTTCGAGTTTCGATCTCTCCTAAATAATTCAGCGGCATTTCGAAGTGTTCATAAAAATCCGCAATCCCTCCTTGACATTCCTGTAGTTCACAGACAAAAATACCACCACCTTTTTTCACATCCGCAATCGGACTCCAAAGGTTACGTTCTGGTTTTTCAATACTGTGAGACCATGGATGGAATGGTAAATAAAACGATAAAGCAGCACTAAGTTGATACTCACGTGAAACAATGTAAGCAATTTTAGGTGCCCCATTCTGCTCCAACAACTGCTGAAGTTGTTCTCCTGTTTTGTCCCAGTCTAGTACACGTGTGAGTCTATCCGCAGCAACATCCATGGCTGTTTTCTGGATTAATTCAGCATATTGCTCAACCTGACGCTCTGTCAGAATTTTGCTCAAATGTGCTTTATATTGAGCTGCGCTGAGGTGCCGTTCACTTTTATCCCGTAGGGTTTTCAGGGTAGATTCAGGTAGTCCCTTGGACTGCAGATAATCATAATTTTTAAGCTCATAGGGCATCCAGTCAAACAATGGATTCAGTGCGTGAGTGACGACTGTTCCGGTCAGCCCGACATTGATTAGAATGCCTAGAGCCAGTAATCCGTAAAGGGTTTTCTTTTGGAAACGCCAGAGCAGTTCATTACCCAGAAAAACAGCGATTCCCAAATAAGCCAGGTTTGCCCAGTGAGGATCCGCGATTGTACCCTTCAGGCTCATTAATGTAAAAAAGAGCAGCGGAAAAATGGAAATCACGGTAATTACGGATTCCGGACGGTTTGCATGAGCAAGGTGATCTCTCACCCACCAGATTCCCAGAGCTCCCATCAGGGCCCACAAAGGAGAAAACAAGAGCAGATGTCCAAGCGTAAATGCTAAAGTATTTTCACCAAAATCCGCGCCGGAAGTTCCTTTACCTAACTGCCAGCGGAATGAAATCCAATCGTGCTGAGCATTCCATAAAAGCACTGGCACAAAAATAGTGAGTGAAATAATTCCTGCCGCGTAAAACCACGGATTCAAAATTTCTTTGCGTGTTTTACGGTAAAGTAATAAGTGCAGAAAAAGTCCTATGTAAAAAAGCAGCATGATGTACTTTGAAAGTGCGCCAAAACCTGCAGCAATTCCAATCCAGAGTAACCATTTATTTTCGGGCTGCTGATGAAAGCGTATAAGAAGAAAAAGGGCCGCTACCCAAAATATCAGAAAAGGTTGTGTAATATGCAGAAAGATACTACCGAGGGTGAAATAAGGCATACTGCATAAAATCAGCAGTGTTACCAACGCACCCTTTACTCCGTATAAGCGAAGTGTGCCGGCGTATGTCAAAGCTATGATGCTGGTTGTCATCAGTTGCGAGCCAACTTCCAAAGCGGTTTCGGTATTTCCTCCAATCAGTGTGATACCGCGGATAAGCCAGGCAATCATCGGAGGGTGCTCATAATAAGAAAGACTCAGATAGCGAGACCAAACCCAGTGGTCGAGCATATCGGGATGAGGATTCAAAAATTGATTAACTATAGCGAAAATCAAAAAATGAATGACAAGGATAATGATTGCCGGGGTGTGTTTCAATTTAAAAAATCTAGCGTGAAAATGGCCTCAAGTACTACGGCACTGAGGCACTAAATAAAGAACAATTAAGATAAGTTTCAATGGAGGGACCCGGCGCGCCGTGCCTCTACAAAAAATAATCACATGCCACTGGCCAGAGAAAATATTCAGGCAAAAACAATTGCCTGCAGATCGAGGTGTCTACCGGACCATTGGGCCAGCTGCTGACATAGCCAAAGACGGTTTCCGCATTTTACAGGATCTTCGTCCATTACCATTACATCTTCGAAAAAACGTGTTACAACAGGTTCAATTTCACAAAGCTGCTGCATATAATTATCTGGGCTCCAGAGCGATTTGGAATCACTGTTAAGTATGGGTTGCAGTGCAACCAGGAAGTTTTTTTCTTCAGTAAGTTCCAAAGCAGATTCATTTAGTTCCTCAGCTACTCTGCCAGAATACTTAGCACTTATATTTCCCGCGCGTACGATTGCTTCAACTGATCTTTTGAAAATATCTGTTTCAAGATGTTCGCCCAAAAACTCAGCAAAACTAAGCTTTTCAATTGATAAAGCAGGTATTGCTGAGTTTTCCTGCGTTGACAAATTTACAGCCGGGGTCCTGAGAACCGCATCTATTAGGTCGTAACGTATCCCACGCTCCTGCAAAAACCAGCGCTGCCGCTGAAGCAGAAACTCAAGTAAATCATTTTGCAGTCTTGTTCGTTCCAGGGACAAATTCTGCTGATCGTCAAGCAGTCTAACGGCATCTGAAATCAATTCCCGCAGGACGAGAGGAAGTCGTAATCC